>CAYZPZ010000111.1:0-6344 GCA_964480205.1 uncultured Conexibacteraceae bacterium | reverse complement strand
CGACGGTGATCATGAGGCTCAGCCCGATCGCCGAATCCATCGAATAGCGGCCGCCTACCCAGTCCCAGAACCCGAACATGTTGTCGGTGTCGATGCCGAACTCGGCGACGCCGTCTGCGTTGGTTGAGACCGCGACGAAGTGCCTGGCGATCGCCGCCTCGTCGCCCAGCGCATCCAGCGCCCAGCGGCGGGCGGTTCGGGCATTGGTCATCGTCTCCAGCGTGGTGAAGGTCTTCGAGGAGACGATGAACAGGGTCCGGGCGGGATCGAGGTCGCGGGTGGCCTCGGCGAAGTCGGTGCCGTCGACGTTGGAGATGAAGCGGAAGGCGATCTCGCGGTCGCTGTAGTGCCGCAGGGCCTCGTAGGCCATCACCGGCCCCAGGTCCGAGCCACCGATGCCGATGTTGACCACGGCGCCGATGGGCTCGCCGGTGTGGCCGGTCCACTCGCCGGAGCGGACCCGCTCGCAGAACGCCGCCATCCGGTCGAGCACCTCGTGGACCTGCTTGACGACGTCGGAGCCGTCGACGATCAGCGAGCGCTCGCGGGGCATGCGCAGCGCGACGTGCAGGACGGCGCGGTCCTCGGAGACATTGATGCGCTCGCCACGAAACATTGCGTCGCGCTGCTCGGCCCAGCCGCACTCGGCGGCCAGCTTGGCGAGCAGGCCGATCGTCTCGTCGGTGATGCGGTTCTTGGAGTAGTCGAGGAAGAGTCCGGCCGCCTCGGCGGTCATCCTCTCGCCTCTGCCGGGGTCGGAGGCGAACATCTCGCGCAGGTGGACGCCCTCGATCTGGGCATGGTGGCGCCCCAGTTCCTGGAAGGCCGGTCGCTCGCGCAGCACGGCTGGCGAGACTACTCGCTCGCTCAGGAGCCCTAGTAGTCTCGGCCGCGATGAGCCAGGCCAGCTCCGAGAGCGCCGGCACGGAGATGCTGGACTTCCTCTACCCGTACCGCGAGCGCTACGAGACGCACGCGCGAATCCCGGCCGAGGGGGTGCCGCGCGAGCGGATCCTGGCCGAGGTCTCGGAGATGGCCGAGCGCGAGGATCAGCCCGCTCGCGACGGGAAGATCTCGGGCTCGCTCTACCACGGCGGCGCCGATCACTTCGCCTTCCTCTCGGAGATCTACCGGCGCTTCGCCCACGTCAACGTGCTCCAGCGCGACATGTACCCGAGCGCGACCAAGTTCGAGGGCGAGATCGTGGCGATGGCGCTGGATCTGTTGGGCGGCGGCGCCGCGGCCGACGACGGCGGCGCTCCCTGCGGTGTGATGACGATCGGAGGCTCCGAGAGCCTGATCAACACGATCCTGGTCTACCGCGAGCGCGGCCGGGAGCGCGGCATCGCCGCGCCCGAGATCGTGATCCCGGTCACCGCCCATGTGGCCCTGGAGAAGGGGGCGCACTACCTGGGCGTGAAGACCGTGCATGCGCCGGTGGACGACGACTTCCGCGCCGACGTCGACGCCATGCGCGATCGCATCGGCCCTGACACCGTGGCCCTGGTCGGCTCGGCCGGCACCTACCCGCACGGGGTGATCGACCCGATCGAGCAGCTCTCGGAGCTGGCGGTGGAGCGGGAGCTGGGGCTGCACGTCGACGCCTGCCTGGGCGGCTTCATCCTGCCCTGGGCCGAGCGCCTCGGCCGCGAGCTGCCGGTCTGGGACTTCCGGCTGCCCGGGGTGACCTCGATCTCGGCCGACACCCACAAGTACGGCTACGCACCGAAGGGGACCGGGGTGATGCTCTATCGCAGCCCGGAGCTGCGCCACAAGCAGTACTTCGTCTACACCGAGTGGCCGGGCGGCGTCTACGCATCGCCGGGGATCGCGGGCAGTCGCTCCGGCGGGCTGATCGCGGCGACCTGGGCGGCGATGGTGGGTCTGGGCGAGCGTGGCTATCGGGAGCTGGCCGAGCCGATCTTCGAGACCACCGATCGGCTGCGCACGGCGGTGGATGAGATGCCCGAGCTGCGGCGCTTCGGCGAGTCCCCGTTCATGGTCGCCTTCGGCTCCGACGAGCTTGACATCTGGCACCTCAACGATGCCCTGCAGGATCGGGGCTGGCGGCTGAACGGCTGCCAGCACCCGGCGGGGGTTCACTTCTGCGTGACCAGGCCCAATACAGAGCCCGCGGTGATCGACGCCTTCGTCTCCGACCTGCGGGAGGCGGTCGACTACGCGAAGGATCCCCCGGACACGCCGCCGCGCAGCGGCGCCCTGTACGGCGCGGGCGGCGGAGGCGGTCCGGGCGCGGGCGATCTGCTCACCGCCTACCTCGACGCGACCACCACGGCGGCGCCTGGGGCGTGAACGGCGCATCGGGCGGCGGGGAAGCCCACGTCCTCGCGATCGACATGGGGACGGGGACCGCCAAGGTTGCGCTGGTCTCGGCGAGTGGCCGGATCGCCGGCGCCGCAATGCGGCCGATCTCCGTGATTCAGCTCCCCGACGGGGGCACCGAGCACGACCCAGAGGAGTGGTGGCAAGCCGTCACCGAGGCTGCCCGCGAGGCGATCGCCGAGGCGGCGTTGCCGCCAGAGCGCGTGATCGCGGTGCGCTGCGCCACCCAGTGGGCGGTGACCGTCCCCGTCGACGCCGAAGGCAGGGCGCTGTCGAACGCGATCTCGTGGATGGATACGCGCGGCGGGCCCCACGTGAGGAGGCTGGTCGACGGCCCGGTCAAGGTCGAGGGCTACTCGCTCCGCAAGCTGCTGCGCTGGATCCGGCTCACCGGCGGCGCGCCCGTGCGCTCGGGCATCGATGGCCTCGGGCACATGCTCTTCCTCAAGCACGAGCGGCCCGAGATCTACGCCGCCGCGGAGAAGCTGCTGGAGCCCAGCGACTACCTCAACTTGCGGTTCACCGGGCGCGCCGCCGCCTCCTACGGCTCCATCTATCCCTGCTGGCTCACCGACAACCGCGACGTCTCCGCGATCGACTACGACCCGGTGCTGGTGGGCTGGGCGGGGATCGACCGCGCCAAGCTGCCGGACCTGTTGCCGATGGACGCGGTGGTCGGGACGCTGCTCGCAGAAGTGGCATCCGACCTCGGGCTGAGCGAGGGGACGCCGGTGCTGAGCGGCCTCACCGACCTTCAAGGGGCCGCGATCGGGGCGGGCGCGGTCACCGAGGGGCAGGGTTACTTCTCGATCGGGACCACCTCCTGGCTCTCCTGTCACGTGTCCCGCAAGAAGACCGACATCCGCCATCAGCTCGGCACCATGCCCTCCGCCCTTCCCGGCCGGTACATGGCGGTGGCCGAGCAGGGGGCGGCGGGCCGCTGCCTCGACTTCGTCAAGGACAACATCCTCTACGGCAGCGGGCCGAGCGACCCCCCGCCGCCGGGTAATGCCTTCGAGCTGCTCGAGCGCCGCGCCGCGGAGGTCCCGCCGGGCAGCGATGGGCTGATCTTCACCCCCTGGATCAACGGCGTCCAAGCCCCTGGAGAGGACACCTTCACCCGCAGTGCCTTCTTCAACCAGTCGCTGCGGACCACCCGCGCCCACTACGCCCGCGCGACGATGGAGGGCGTCGCCTACAACCTGCGCTGGCTCCGCGACCACGTCGAGCGCTTCGCCAACCAGCGGTTCGAGTCGCTCAACTTCATCGGCGGCGCCGCCCAATCAACCGTCTGGAGTCAGATCCTCGCCGACGTGCTCGACCGCGAGGTGCGCGCGGTCGCCGAACCGCGCTTCGCCAACGCCGTGGGCGCGGGGCTCTCGGCCTTCACCGCCCTGGGCCGGCTCGACCCCGCTTCGATCCCCGAGGCGATCGAGGTCAAGTCGAGCTACCGCCCCGACCCGGCCGCGACGGGCGTCCACGACGCCCAGTTCGCCCGCTTCCTCGAGCTCTACAAGCGCAACCGGCGCATCTACCGCCGGCTCAACGCCGCCCGCTGAGCCCAGGCCGGCGCGTTTGGGCTCCATCCGGAGCCAAAGGCGCCGGCCCCGCTGATTCGCCCCCCGCGGGACGGGCGCTAGCTGGTCAGCTTGGCGGCTTCCTGGCTGATCGAGTCGATCAGGTCGTTCCAGGAGGAAACGAATGCGTCGGCGCCCTCCTTCTGCAGGCGGAGCGCAAGGGCGGCGACGCCGACGCCGGCCTTCGCGAACTCGCTCAGGACCTCCTCGGCGTCGCCGCCGTCGGCGGGGAGCGGGTCGCCGACCTCGCCGTGGTCGGCGAAGGCGAGCAGGGTCTTCTCGGGCATCGTGTTGATCGTGTTCGGCGAGGCGAAGGCTTCGACGTAGAGGGTGTCGGAGGCATCGGGGTCCTTGGTCCCGGTCGATGCCCAGAGCAGGCGCTGCGGGCGGGCGCCCTCGCTCTCCAGCCTCTGCATGCGCTCGGAGTCGAGCAGCTCGCGATAGGCGGCATAGGCACGCTTGCCGATCGCGATTCCGAGTCGGTTGCGTAGCTCGGCGGGCGCCTGCTCGGCGACCGCCACGTCCCAGCGACTCATGAAGATCGAGGCGACCGAGCGCACGTCGGGGTCGAGCCCTGCCTCGATCCGGCGCTCGATCCCGGTCATGTAGGCATCGGCGGCGGCCAGATACTGGTCGGCGTCGAACAGCAGCGTGACGTTGATGGGGACGCCGGCGAAGATCGACTCCTCGATTGCGGGCAACCCCTCGGGCGTTCCCGGGATCTTGATGAAGATGTTGTCGCGCTCGCCCTTGGCGTGCAGCTCGGCGGCCTGCTTGATCGTCGCCTCGGTGTCGTAGGCGACGTCGGGCGAGACCTCGAGCGAGACGAAGCCGTCGACGCGGTCGGTCTCCTCATGGACGCCCTTGAGGAAGTCGGCCGCTCGGCGAAGGTCGGCGATCGCCAGCTCGAAGAAGAGCGGCTGCGGCTCCAGGCCCCGCTCGCGAAGCTCGGCGATCTGCTCGTCGTAGTCGGCCGAGCCGCTGATCGCCTTATCGAAGATGGTCGGGTTGGAGGTCAGCCCGGTGACCGAGAGGTCGCGCACGTAGCCCTCCAGGGTGCCGTCGTCGAGGATGCCGCGGGTGATGTAGTCGAGCCAGAGGCTCTGGCCGAGGTCGTGGAGCTGCTGGGTGGGCTTCATCGCTTCATAACCTCCTTCGCGGCCTCCGCCACCCGATCGGGGGTGAAGCCGAACTTCGTCTGCACGTCCTTGAGCGGCGCCGAGGAGCCGAATGTGTGCATGCCGATCTTCGCTCCGTTCTCGCCGACGAACCGGTCCCATCCCAGGGTAGAGGCTTCCTCGATCGAGACCCGGGCGCTGACCGCGGGCGGCAGCACCTCGTCCCGGTAGGCTCGGTCCTGCCGCTCGAACAGCTCCAGGCAGGGGAGGCTGACCACGCGCGAGCGGATCCCCTCGGCCGCCAGCTGCTCGTGCGCGGCGAGCGCCAGGGCCACCTCGCTGCCGGTGGCGAGCAGGATCACCTCCGGATCGGAGCCCTCGGCGTCGGCGAGGACGTATCCGCCCCGCCGCACCCCATCGGCTGATGCGTAGCGGGTGCGATCGATGATCGGCACGCCCTGGCGGGTCAGGACCAGAGCGACCGGCTGGTGGGTGCGGTCGAGCGCCACCCGCCAGGCCTCGGCGACCTCGTTGGCGTCGGCGGGCCGGATCACGTCCAGGCCGGGGATCGCCCGCAGCGAGGCGAGCTGCTCGACCGGCTGGTGGGTAGGCCCGTCCTCACCCAGTCCGATCGAGTCGTGGGTGAAGATGTGGATCACCGGCAGCTCCATCAGCGCGGAGAGGCGAATCGCCGGGCGCGCGTAGTCGGAGAAGGTCAGATAGGTGGACCAGAGCGGGCGCAGCTTGGACAGCGAGAGCCCGTTGCAGATCGCCGCCGACCCATGCTCACGGATGCCCAGGTGCAACTGGCGACCGTCACGATCCGAGGCCTCGAAGGCGTCGGCGCCGTCCAGGCCCACCGAGGTGGAGCCGGTGAGGTCGGCGGAGGCGGCCAGCAGCCAGGGGATCTTGGCGGCGACCGCGTTCTCGACCTGGTTCGAGGCCTTGCGCGTGGCGATCCCCTTCTCGTCCGCCTCGAAGCTGGGGATCTCCGAATCCCAGCCGGCGGGCAGCTCGCGCCGCTGCATCTCCTCCACCTGCGCCGCCAGCTCCGGCTCGCGCTCGCCGTAGGCCGCGAACAGCTCGTCCCAGGCCCGGCGCGCCCCCCCGCCGCGCTTCCCGATCTGAGCCGCGAAGTGCTCGCGGACCCCGTCGGGGACCAGGAACTGGGCGTCCTCGGGCCAGCCGTAGGCGCGCTTGGTCTCGCGGATCGCCTCGTCGCCGAGCGGCTCGCCGTGGGCCTCGGGGGTATCCACCTTGGGCGAGCCCCAGCCGATGTGCGAGTCGACGATGATCAGGGTCGGGC
>CAYZPZ010000110.1:0-6395 GCA_964480205.1 uncultured Conexibacteraceae bacterium | reverse complement strand
GGGTCCATGCGCATGTCCAGGGGCGCGTCATAGGCGTAGGAGAAGCCCCGCTCCCAGGCGTCCAGCTGCAGCGAGGACATCCCCAGGTCGAAGACGATCGCGTCGGGGCTCACGCCCTCGCCGCGCAGTCCCTCGAGCGCGGCGACGTAGTCGGCCCGCAAAAACCGGGTGCGCGAGGGGGCACCGTCGGCGAACTCTCGCCAGCGCCGCTCAGAGGCGGGGTCGCGGTCGACCGCGATCAGCTCTCCGTCGGGCCCCAGCCGCTCGGCGATCAGGCGGGCGTGCCCGCCGCCGCCGAAGGTGCAGTCGACGAAGACCTCGCCCCCCTGCGGGTCGAGGATCTCGACCAGCTCCTCGGCGAGCACCGGCTCGTGGTCGGCAGGCACGTACGTAAGCTTCGCGGACGCAGCGGCTGTGGTCGCGGTGGCGGTGCTCATCGCAGCGCCTCCTCGGAGAGGCCCTCGGCGACCTCGCTGATCTCCGAGTCCATCTCCTGCTCGTAGCTCTGCCAGCGCTCCGGACTCCAGATCTCGAACCAGTCCTCGGAACCGACGATCACGCAGGGGCCCTCGCCCAGTCCGGCGTGCTCCTGAAGCTTTCTCGGGATCCTGATCCGGCCCGCCGAGTCGAGCGAGTCGTCGAAGGCGAGCCCGGCGAAGTGATGGCGGATCATCCTGCCCTTGCGCCCGAGCGGGTTGGTGCGGCCGAGGAAGCTCTGCTTGAAGCGCTCATATCCCTCGGGCGAGAAGACCCAGACCGAGGGTTCCAGCCCCTTGGCGAGAATCACCCCGTCGGCCAGGGCCGCGCGGAACTTGGAAGGCACGGTGAGGCGGTCCTTGGAGTCGAGATTGTGCTCGTAGGTACCGAGAAAAGACACAGTGGGCTTCCTCTCCGGAGTCGGTCACCTGGGCCTTGGTTCGGAGCGGGCCGGGGTGGTGAGGTGGGAGGAGCCTCATCACCCCGGCCCATTGACCAACTCGAATCGGCACGTTAGCCCACTTTGCTCCACTTCGCAACACATCGTGACACAGCGGATTGGAACCGATCCGTCGGACGGAGCTGCTAGTGGCGCTCGCGACTCCGTAATCCGCGTGGGAATGCGCAATCCGATGCATCCGGCGGGACGGGCGGCCGGCGCGGGCAGCGCTCGTTCTGCAACCCCGCTTGCAGCCAGCGCGGGCTTCTAGATCCCCGCCAGGAAGCGATCGAGATTGGCGAGCAGCCCCGCGGCGATCATCAGCAGCACCGAGGGGACCAGCAGCAGGGCCACCGCGAGCTGGATCTTGGGAGCGGCACGGGCGGCCGTCTCGGAGATTCGCCGGCGCTGGGCGCCGCGCAGAGAGCTCGCCTGCTCGTGCAGCTGCGCGGCGAGTGGAGAGCCGTAGCGCCGGGAGCGCTCGATCACGGCGCAAAGCGCGCCGACCTCCTGCGCGGGAACGCGCTCGCGCAGCGACTCCAGGGCCTGGCGCTGGGGGGCGCCGCAGGAGGCCTCGGCGACGAGCACGGCGAGCTCCCGCGCCAGGGGGCCCTCCCCACCCGCGATCTCGCCCAAGCCCGCCAGCGGGCTGCGACCGGCCGCTGCCGCCGTCGCGAGCAGGTCGAGGGCGTCGGGAAGCGCACCACGCACCTGCCTCGCCCGAGCGCGGGCTCGACGCTCCAGGAGTGCGTCGGGGCCGAGGAACCCCGCGGCGGGCAGCGCGACTGCGACGATCATGCCAAGCTGGCCGGGCGCGGCCGGGGCGATCCCGGCGGCGAGCAGTGCGGCCAGCAGCGCGCAGCCGAGCTTCGCCGCCAACACGAAGCGGACGTCGACGCGCCCGGCTAGGCCCGCCCGCACGATCCTGTTGCGCAGGCCGAAGCGATCCACCGCCAGGACCGCCAGGCGCGCCAGCGCCGGAGGCAACCCGCCTCCGGACCGAGCCGGGTTGGCGGGCGCCGAGCTTTCGCCCTCGGAGCGGGCCCTGAGTCCGGGAAGCTCCGCCACCGCCGCGAGCGCCAGCAGCACCGCCGCAAGGAGGAGGATCGCCGAGCCGGTCATGCGCGGCTCACTCAGCCGTCCGCCCCAGTCGGCGGATGGCCGCGAAGCCGGCCAGCTGCAGCCCGGCGGCGATCAGCAGCAGCGCGACGCCGGCCGGCTCGGCGAGTACGCGGAAGACGAACCCCGGCTCCAACAGCTCCGCGAACAGCCCCGCCCCAGCGGGCATCGCCACCACCAGCATGCCTGTGAAGCGTGCCTGGGCGGTGGCGGTCCGCGCATCGTCGGCTACCTGATCGCGCTCGGCCGAGGCCGAGCCCAGGCGGCGGACCAGCGCGGCGATGTCCCCGCCCGCGACCTGCTGGCTCACCAGCGCCCGGGCGAGCGCGTCCACCCGCTCGGAGCGAAGCCGGGCGCGCATCGCCTCCAGCGCCTGCGACGTGGAGCCGCCCACCTCGAGCTCGGCCGCGAGCCGAGCCAGCTCCCGCGCCGGCGGTCCCTGCAGCGAGGAGCGCGCCTCGGCGAGCGCCGTCCGCACCGACCCGCCTGCGGATAGGGCGTCGGCGATCGCGCCGGCGAGCTCGGGCAGGGCGCGCTCGACCGTGCGGCGGTAGCGCTCTCGCCTGCGCGCGACCACCGACGCCGCCAGCCATGGACCGGCCGCCGCGGCGATCGCCAGCGGGCCCGGGCCGACCGCCAGCAGGACCACCGCGAGTATCGCCGCGCTGCCGAGCAGGCCCAGCCGCCGCTGCTCGGCCGCGCTCGGGTCATAGCCCTCCTGTCCCGCCCGGCCCAGGGGCCGTGCCGCCCTTGCCATCCAGGCGACGAGCTGCGGGGTCGAGAGCAGCGCCTCGCGCACCGCCACCGCGAGCAGCCCGCCGGCCAGTGCCGCGAGCAGGATCAGCGAGGGCTCGCCCACGTTGGCCGCTCCATCTCCTCGCCGGCTCGGTAGAGCTGGCGGATCCCCACCGAGCCCGCGGTCCTCACCACCTCGCCGACCTCGACCACCCGCCGTGCCCCGCCGCCGAGCCGCGCCAGGTGCCCGACCAGGTCGACGCCGCGGCCGAGTTGCTCGCGAATCGCGGCGTGGGGCAAGCCGACCCCGGCGATAAGGGCCAGGGTCTCTAGCCTGCGCAGCGCGTCCTCGGGCGAGTTCGCGTGCACCGTGGAGAGCGCGCCCTCGTGCCCCGTGTTGAGCGCCATGAGCAGATCGAGGGCTTCGGCGCCCCGGACCTCCCCGATCACCAGCCGATCCGGCCGCATCCGCAGCGCGTTTCGGAGCAAGTCGCGGATCGTCACCAGCCCCCGCCCCTCGACGTTGGCGGGCCGGCTCTCCAGCCGCACCACGTGGGGCTGGCGGAGGCGAAGCTCGGCGGCGTCCTCGATCGTGACGACCCTCTCGGTGGGCTCGATGAAGGCTGAGAGGGCGTTGAGCAACGTGGTCTTGCCCGAGCCGGTGCCGCCGCTGATCAGAATGCTGCGCCGTGCCTCGACCGCGGCGCGAAGCTGGTCGCGCAGTTCCGCGGTCAGCGTCCCCATCTCGACCAACTCGTCAGGGCCGGGCCGGGCCGCCGAGAAGCGCCGGATCGAGAGCATCGGCCCGTCGACCGAGAGGGGCGGGATGATCACGTTGACCCGGGAGTCATCCTCCAGGCGCGCATCGACCATCGGGCTGAGCTCGTCGACCCTGCGACCGAGCGGGGCGAGAATGCGCTCGATCGCGTCGCGCAGCGCCTGCTCGGAGGGGAAGCGCACATCGGTTGGCTCCACGACGCCGCCGCGCTCGACGTAGACCCGCTCGTGACCGTTGACCATCACCTCCTCCACCCGTGGATCGGCGAGGAGCTCCTCGAGCGGACCGAGCCCGACGGCCTCGCGAAGAATCAACTCGGTGACACGCTCGCGCGTCGCGGGCTCCAGCAGCGCGGTTTCCGAGTCGACCAGCGTCCGGACGGCCTCGGGCAGCGGCTTGAGCTCGACGCCGGCCGCGGCCTCGGCGCGTCGGCGTTCGGTCAACCTCGAGCGGAGCTCGGAGGCGAGCCGGTCGAGATGGCGGCGTCGGACGGCCTGGTCCACGCTTCCCTAAGCGCCCGCGGCACCTGCTTTCTCCCCCGCCACGAGGCGCGGCTCAGGGGGACGGGGCCCCCGTCCTCCCATCAGGGACGCGGCAGCAGCCGGATCTGTCCGGAGGCGGCCTCGGCGGCGATCAGCTCCAGCGCCTGCCTGCGGCTGACCGCGAGCGTCGCGGACCAGCCCTCGCCGCCGCCCTTCCCCGGCGCCAGCGCCAGGAGCCGCACTCCCTCGGCCGCCACACGGGTCCCTCCCCGGTCCCCGAGGCCTGAGGGCCGGGCGACCACCACGTCGACCCTGCTCCCCTCCGGGCTGGCGCCACCGACAACCAGGGCCTCCGCGCCTGCCACGGCGACCTGCAGAGGGCGCTTGCCGCCGGCAATTCCCGCGGCGGGCTTCGGCTCGGCGGCGGGGACCGCGAGCTGGGCCGCGAGGAGATACGACCCGGCGGGCAGCGCCGCGACGGGCGCCTGGCCGAGCGCGTCCTGCGGCCGGCGCAGCACCCCCGGCGGTGCAAACCGTGCCGGAACCCGCCGCACGCTGAGCACATCCGCGATCTGCTCCGGCCCGATCGGCTGACCTGCAGGGAGCTCGCTCACGGCGACCACGACCGGTTGCAGCTCCCCGTACTGGGCGGCGGCGGAAGAGCGGTAGCCCGCGGCGATCTTCACCGCCAGCAACGCGCAGGCCATCGCGGCGAGGGCGAAGGCGATTGCACGGGCGCGCCTGCTCACGCGGCCCGAGCGCGATCGCCCTCCGCCAGCGGCAGCTCCACGACCGCGACGCAGCCCGAGCTCGACTCGCATCGGGCGAAGCGGCCGCGGTGGGCGGCGACGATCCCCGCGACGATCTCCACGCCATGGCCTCGGCGCCGGCCGCCGGGCGTCCCAGCCGAGGCGCCGTTGCCAGTCGACTCGACGTGGGCCGCGTGGCCCGCCCGTCCGTTGGCGATCGTGATCCTCACCTTGCCCGCGACGGCGGCGCCGGTGATCACCAGCGGCGGGCCGCCGTGCTCGAGCGCGTTGGCGATCAGGTTGTCGAGCACGCGGGCGATGCCGATCGGATCGGCGCGGATGACGGCCGGACCGGCATCCCAGAACAAGCGGATCCCCCCGGCCGCAGCCGCGGCTGGCCGCCAGCGCTCCAGCGCCGCCACCACCAGCTCCCGGCAGGAGATCTCCCGCTCGCTGGGCTCCGGATCGCCGCCGTTCACGGCGCGATCGAGCTCGGCGAGGGCGCTACCGGCGAGTTCGAGCAGACCCCGCCTGGCCTGGCGCGGCGGGGTGGCGGCGGGCGCGCCCAACCCGTCCTCCATCAGCGTCAGCGCCTGGAGCGGCCGACGCAGTTCGTGCAGGGCCCGGTTGAGGCTGCGCCTGTGCCCCGGCGAGATCAGTCCAGCCACCCCTCGAGAAGCCGGTAGCCGACCCCCCAGCAGTTGACGATGAAGCGCGAGCCGTCGGGATCGAGCTTGCGGCGCAGCCTGCTGGCATGCGAGTCAAGGGTGCGAGTGCGCCCTGCGGCCTCGTATCCCCAGACGTCGCGCAGCAGCTCGCTCTTGGTGAAGACCCGCTGGGGCTCGGAGGCGAGGGTGCGCAGCAGGGCGAACTCCTTGTTGGCCAGCCGAACCTCGCGCTCGCCGACTCGCACGCGGCGCGTCGCCGGGTCCACGACCAGCTCGCCCACCCGCAGCGGCCCCTGGCGGCGCCGGCGCATCGAGCGCCTCAGCACCGCGCCGAGGCGCGCCGCCAGCTCCGGGTAGTGAAATGGCTTGATGACGTAGTCGTCCGCGCCGGCGGCGAAGCCCCGCAGCCGGTCTGCCTCCGAGCCCCGGCCCGAGAGGACCACCACCGGCAGCTCGGGATCGAAGCGGTCGCTGGCCCCGTCGGCACGGCGAATCCGCCGCAGCACGTCGATCCCGCCTGCGTCGGGGAGGCCGAGGTCCAGCACCATCAGGTCCGGGTGCTTGTAGCCGCAGAGTCGCAGGGCATCCGAGGCGCTCGGCGCCGGCAGGGCCCGATAGCGATCGGCGGTGAGGTGATCGCAGAGAAGCTCCCGGGTGGGATCGTCGTCCTCGCAGACCACCACCGTCGCCAGCTCTTCGATCTCGGGGAGCATCACCTCCGATGAGTGGGCGGCCGCGAAAACTCTCCCCCTACCTGGAGCTTCGGCGCTAGAGCTCGAGCCAGAGCTCCTGTCCCACCGAGTTCGAATCGAAGACCTCGCTCGGGGCCTCGGAGACCTGCTCGAATCCGATGGCGTCGTAGATCGAGCGGGCGCTGGCCAGGCGACCGTTGGTCCAGAGCATCATCCGCCGGTAGCCCGCGCCGCGGGCGAACTCGATGCACTCCGA
>CAYZPZ010000109.1:0-6422 GCA_964480205.1 uncultured Conexibacteraceae bacterium | reverse complement strand
CGCTCGCGACGCTCGTCGACCAGGTAGGCGCCGACCGTCCCCGCCAGGGAGGCGATCACCACCAGCCCGACCAGGAAGGCGAGGATCATCGCCAGGCGGCCTCCCACCGTGCTCGGCACCGGATCGCCCTGCAGGGCCAGCACCGCCGCCAGCGACCACAGCAGTGCGTCGCCGAAGTGCTCGAAGATGCCCTGCTCGGCGTCGCGCTCGAATAGAAAGCTGAGCTCGGCGACGGCGATCGTGGCGACCGTTGCCATGCCCCCGAGATAGCCGGTGCGAGAGCGCAGCAGCGCCTTGGCGGTGCCGGCGGCTCGGTATGAGGAGGAGAGAACCCGCCCTGCCGGGAAGGCGCGCCCCAGCCGGACCAGACGCACGAAGCGAAACATCCGCAGCGTGGGGATCGCGATCATCACCGGCTGCCACCAGTGGCGGCGCAGGAACTGGCCCCGCCTCGGCGCCAGCCAGAGCTGGACTCCGAACTCCGCGGCGAACGCCGCCCAGATCGCCCACAGGGCCCACTCGAGGATCTCCGCCCAGGAGCCGCTCGGCTCGGCGGCGATCTCGAAACCCACCAGCAGCGCGAAGATCACCCCGAGCAGGCTCATGAACGGATCCGCGCGTTCCATTACCGCGGCCGCCCAGTCGTCGAACTGGGTCTCGGTGCGGGCGTAGCGGGGCTCTAGCTTGGGTGCCTCCAGGCTCGCGCAGACTACGGAGCTGGGAGGCGCTGCAGTTGCGCGGCTAGCCGCGGGGGGGCCGGTCCTCGACCACGCGGTCGCGTCGCGCGAGGCGATCGGTCCAACGCGTCTCGAAGAAGAGCCCGAGCAGCACGATCACCGCGCCGGCGATCATCAAGATGACGCCGACCGTATCGATGCTGATGCCCTGCACACTTGCGTTGATTGCGAACTTGAGGATCGCCCCAACGGCGATCAAAAAGATTCCTGTAGCGGTATCCACCCTGGTCCCTCCTTTCAGGGCAAGGGTCCCCGCTGGGCAGGGAGGGGAAACCTCGGCCTTCCAGGGCCCGCGTGAAACCGGCCGGGGGACGCGTTAGGGTCGGGTGCGTGGCAAAGCAACAGAGCGAGACGGCCAGACGCCAGGCGAAGCGGCGCAAGGAGAAGCTGAAGGCGGTCCAGGAGCAACTCGACGAGGGCAGCCTGACCATCCGCAAGATGACTCCGGAGGAGCGCAAGAAGTACCCGCCGCAGAACCGCCCCAGGAAGAAGCGCTAAGCCGAGGGCTGGCGGCGCCTGCGGCGGCGCAGCGGGATCGCATCCTGCAGCTGATCGAGCCGCGCGGGCAGCTCCCCGAGATCGCCCCCCATCGATTCCACGGCCTCACGCATCGTCACCATCTCGGCCTCGACCCGCTCCACTCGCGCCTCGATCGAGCTCAGGATCCTGGCCAGCTCGGGCAGCATCACCATGCCCTGGGCGATCGTGCGGATGTCCTCCAGCGCCCCCGCCAGCAGGCGCGGCACCCCGGCGATGCTCGCCACCCTGTCCTGAGCCATCGGTTCACCCTACCGGGGCGATCGGCGCGGCCGGCGCGGCCGACGGCGCAAGCGATCTTGCAGCGGCTGTTAGCAAGCGCTGACATTTGAGGCCGGGCGTTACGCTCGGCCGGCGCTCGGTCAGGACCGGGCGCCCTATGCCTGCGATTCGCGCGAAGACCACGATCCTGATCTCGGCCGCGCTGCTCTGCGCGGTGACCGTGCTCGCCGCGCACACCGCCAGCGCCCCCGCCCAAAACGCGACCGAGGAGCTGGAGGGGAAGCTCGACGAGCTCGAGTCGAACGTCGATCGCCAGGGCTCCCTGCAGGCGACGATCGACCGCCAGAACCGCGAGATCAACGACCTGATCGGGCGCGAGTCCGAGCTGCGGCGCAAGGTGAGCGCGGTCCAGGCAGAGCTGGAGGGCCGCCAGGCCCAGCTGGAGGAGGCGAACGCGGCCCTGGAGTCCGAGCGCGCGCACCTCGCGGCGGTCCGGGCCCGGCTGCACCGGGCCCTGGAGGCGCTCGAGCAGCTGCTGGTCGAGATCTACAAGTCCTCCGAGCCCGACACGCTGAGCGTGATCCTCGAGTCGGCGAGCTGGGACGACCTGCTCGCCCAGTCCGAGTACCTGAAGCGGATCCAAGAGTACGACGAGGCTGTGATCGCGCGCGTCAGCGAGCTGCGGGAGGACATCCAGCGCTCGGTGGCGCTGCTGCGCGAGACGCAGGAGCGGATCAAGATCGCCCGCGACGAGGTCGCCGCCCGCCGCCAGGAGCTGGCGAAGGCCCAGGGCGAGCTCGCCGCCCAGCACGCCGAGCTGGTCTCGGCGCGGCGCGAGCGCCAGGCGAACCTGGCGGCGCTGCAGGCCCGCGAGAAGAACCTGGAGCAGGAGCTCGGCACCTCGATCCCCGGGCCCGGTGAGCGCGCCCGCCTGGTCGGCCAGACCGCGATCCCGCCGCCCGGCGCGCCGCTGGTGGTGAAGGCGGTGATCGAGGCGGCCAACCGGATCTCCGACAAGCCCTACATCTGGGGCGGGGGCCACGGCTCCTTCGAGGACGACGGCTACGACTGCTCCGGCGCGGTCAGCTACGCCCTGAACGGCGACGGACTACTTGACAGCCCGATGGATTCCGGCGGCTTCAGCGTCTACGGGGCGCCCGGCGCAGGCAACTGGATCACCACCTACGCCTACTCCGGCCACATGTACGCGGTGATCGCCGGGCTTCGCTTCGACACCGGCGGCACCGGCGGCGGCAACGGCCCCCGCTGGTCGACTCAGATGCGCTCCCCCGCCGGCTTCGTCGCCCGCCACCCGCCCGGCTTCTGACCACAAATGAACGTCCCGGAGTCCCCCCATATACGGGGTACCGAGGGACGTTCATCGCGCGCCGCACATCAGAACGTCCCGGAGTCCCCCCTTAGAAGGGGGTATGCGGGACGTTCATCTCGTGGGCCGTGCTAGCCCGCCGCGTAGAGCGTGGCCGCCTCGCTCTTTCCCTTCAGGGGGATCCCGGGCCGCTCGGCGAGGTCGCCGTCGCTGGAGAGCAGGCCTTTGGTCTGCTCGCTGAGCAGGATCACGTCGCCGGTCCGACGGGTCGCTGCCTCCACCCGGGCGGCGACATTGACCGGGTCGCCGACCACGCCGAATTCCAGTCGGCCGGCGCCGCCGATGTTGCCGGCGATGACCGTGCCGGAGTTGAGCCCCATCCCGATCCGCAGCACGTCGCCGAGCTCGCGCTCGACCGCGTTCGCGATCTCGCGCGCCGCCTCCAGGGCCTTGTCGGCGTGGCCCGCGTCGCGGCGTGGCGCACCGAACACGGCCAGCAGCCCGTCGCCGACGAACTTGTCCACGTGGCCGCCGTGGCTGTGCACGATCGGGACGACCAGCTCGAACAGCCGGTTCAGCGTGGAGACGACGTGCTGGGGCGGCGAGGACTCGGCGAAGCGGGTGAATTCGCGGATGTCGAGGAAAAGCACGGTGACCTCGACCTCCGCTCCGGCCAGCGAAGGCCCCTCCTCGAGGATGTGCTCGGCGACGCCCGGGTCGACGTAGGTGCCGAACACCTCTCGGATGCGCTCCCGCTCGCGCAGGCCCTCGACCATCTTGTTGAAGCCGGCCTGCAGCAGCCCCAGCTCGCTGGCGTCGTAGACGGGGACCTCGACCTCCAGCTCGCCCCGCTCGACCTCGGCGAGCGCGTCGCGGACCGAGGTGATCGGGTCGGCCGAGGCGCGGGCGGCGAGGATCACCGCGAGCAGCCCGATCACCAGGGCGAGCCCGCCCAGGGCGATCACGGTCAGCGCCAGCTCGCGGCGGTCTATGTCGTCGCCGCCGATCGTGTACAGCGCGAGCATGATCATCCCCAGCAGCGGCACTCCGGTCCCCAGGGCCCAGGCGATCACGCTGCGGGCCGCCACCCCCGGCACGACCGGACGCCGCGGCGAGCGCGCCGCCATCGCCGCCGCCGTGGCCCCCCGCAGGACGCGCTCAGAGAACAGGTAGGCGATCGCGGTGGTGGTGATCCCGCCGAGCAGGGTGGTGGTGGCGACCGCGAGCCCGAGCTGCCCCGAATAGGTCGTGTTCAGCAGCCCGAAGATGATCGTCGCCCCGATCCAGAGCACGGCGTTGACCACCGCCAGACGCAGCGGGCCGAGCAGCACCTCGCGGCGCTCGGCCCGGGTGGGCGGGCGCTCCTCGCGCAGGAAGTCGCGCATCGCGCGCATCCGCTTGTGGCCCCAGATGCTGCCGATCAGGATCGCCCCGCCCAGGTAAGCGCTGAACCCCGCCAGGTTGACCAGCCGGATCTCGCCCTCGTTGTCCAGATCCGGGGTGGGCACCACGAAGTTGGCGAAGACGAACACGATCACGGCGCCGACCACGTTGGCGAAGACGATCGCCAGGGTCAGCAGCAGGCGGGTGCGCCGTTGCAGCGCCCTGCCGGTGCGGGCTCTCTGCGGGCCCAGCCAGGCCAGGGGGTTGCGGAGGATGTTTGAACCGAGGGCGATGGTGCGAGCTTATTCGCCCCTGGCAGGCGTAAGAATGCCCGCACCTGGAATAGATCAAGTGTGACCGCCGCGGCAGCGATCCAGATGGACCCCCTTCAGCTGAGGCTGGAGGCCGCACCCGAGAGCGTCCGGACCGCCCGCCAGGCGGTCAAGGAGTACGCCGAGGCGGTCGGCGCCGACGCCGAGGCGGTGGCGGTGGCGGTCAGCGAGGCGGTCACCAACGCTGTCCTGCACGGCTTCGATGACCGTCCCCCCGGGCAGATCATCATCGACGCCCGCCTGCGACGCGACGGGCTGACCGTGCTGGTCAGCGACGACGGTGGCGGTATCCACCCCAACCCGGACAGCCCCGGTCTCGGGCTCGGGCTGTCGATGCTGGCGGCGCTGGCGGACGAAATGGGTATCCAGGCCTCACCCACGGGCGGGACCCGGGTGAGCATGCGCTTCAGCGCCGCCGCTTAGAGGTCGTCGCTCAGACGTCGGCCAGTGCCGCGTCGACGCTCTCGTACAGCGAGATCGCCTCGTTGACGCGGGTCAGCTCCAGCACCCTGGCCACGGGGTCGCTGGCACCGGCGATGGCGAAGCGCCCGCTGCCATCGGAGCGCTCCTCGACCGCGCGGCGCCCCAGCAACAGTGCGCGGATCCCGCTGGAGTCGATGAAGCTGCAGCCGCTCAGATCGACGACCAGCGGCTCGCCGGCCTGGGCCGCGCTGACCAGCTCTTCGCCGAGCCGGTCGTGGGTGGACAGGTCGACCTCGCCCGTGACCCGGACGATCTGAGCGTCGTTCTGGCGCTCGCTTTTGACCTGGAACTCCGCGGGAGGTTCAGCCAAGGCACGCGGAGCCTAGCGCGGCGGGCGAGTGTTCGGGGGTCCGGTGGGATAGCTTCCCGCACGCGAAGCGCTGCCCTGCCGGCGGAGGAGAGCGCCCGGAGCCCACGGATGTATGAGAACACCGACATAGAGGCGCTGGAGCGACAGTTCAACGCCGCCATGGAAGAGGCCGAGACCGGCTCGTCGCTGGAGGCGATCCGCCGCCTCTACGCGGAGCTCTACAGCGGCGAGGCCGACGCCGTCTCGGCGATCACCCACAAGGAGCTGCAGGTGGAGGTCAAGGCCCTGTTCCTGGACGGAAAGAGCTACCGGGGCGCGCGCGGCTTTCTCAACTGGCGCAGGGACATGGCCGAGCTGTTCGAGGAGGAGCGCTTTCAGCCCGTGGGGATCCGCTTCGCCGGCCGCGATCGCTGGATCGTGCTCGGGCGGCTCCACGTCAAGCGGGAGGGCGAGAACGGCGCAGACCTCGACGTCCCGCTGGCGCACGCGGTCGAGCAGCGCGATCGCAAGCTGGCCAAGATCACCGTCTACTCCGACATCTCCGAGGCCATGCAGTCCTTTGGGCTGCCGGAGTAGACGGCGCTACATCTCGTCTCAGGTGAAGATGATCACCAGGATGATAATCAGCAGCAGAGTTCCGATTCCGATGTACATAGCCCTCCTTCCGTTGGCTCGCCGCAGGGCATACCCGGGCGGGTGTGCGCGGAAACGGAAGGCCGGGGCCCGGCTTGGCGCACGCTTGGCGACCTGCTCAGCGGGTAGGCGGTGAACGCAGATGGAGAAGATCGATCCCGACAAAGCCCGGCTGCTGATCGCGAGCGGCGAGGCGCAGGCCCTCGATCTTCGTGGCGAGGACGCATGGCGGGAGTCACACATCCCTGGAGCAGTGCATTCGGCCCCCGACGAAGTCGGCTCCCACGCCGATGAGCTCAAGCGCGGAAGCGCGGTCGTCCTGATCGCGGAGGACGAGGACGCCGCTCGCAAGGCCGCCGAGGCGCTGCGCGGCGAGCAGCTCGACGTCGCCCTGCTCGACGGGGGGATGAAGGCCTGGAGCCGCGAGAAGCTCAAGACCGAGCCCTCGGTGGACCCGG
>CAYZPZ010000108.1:0-6436 GCA_964480205.1 uncultured Conexibacteraceae bacterium | reverse complement strand
AAGACCGGCAGGCAGTTGACGAAGCCGACGCCGGCGGCGAGCGCCTGCTCGACGTACCACTTGGTCGCCTGCTCGGAACCCACCGGCAGGTAGCAGACCAGTACGTCGGTCTGGGTGTCCTGGAGGATCCCGACGATGTCGGCGGTCTGACCCGGGGCCTTGGTGATCTTCTCCTTCAGATACTTGCCGAGCCCGTCGTGGGTCATGCCTCGGTGCACCTTGACGCCGAGGTCGGGGACGTCGGAGAACTTCATAGTGTTGTTCTGGCCGGCGAAGATCGCCTCTGAGAGGTCCTTGCCCACCTTGTCGGCGTCGATGTCGAAGGCGGCGGTGAACTCGATGTCGCGCACGTGGTAGCCGCCGAGGTCCACGTGCATCAAGCCCGGCACCTGCTCGGCGGGGTCGGCGTCCTTGTAGTACTGGACGCCCTGCACGAACGAGCTCGCGCAGTTGCCGACCCCGACGATGGCCACGCGGACCTTGCCGTCGCGGGCGCCGTTGCGCGCCGCGCCATCCCCTCTGCCATTGACCGTGCTCATTGCTTGAAAGTTCCTCCTAAATGCGAAGACTCAAACCTCAAACCACACTCTCGTCTTCTATGGGTTACACGTCCTGAGTCGCGCCCGGCGCCGTCGCCGACGCCTGTCCGGCCACCCCCTCTGTCGCCCTCAGCGAGTTGCGGACGTGCCAGACGCGCTGAAAGACGGTGAAGGCGGTGAGACCGGCCATCGCGTAGATCGAGGGGGCGAGAAGCTCGATGTCAGAGATTGAAGCCCCCTTCGCGAACACGAGGCCGACCGAGAGTATGACCACTCTGACGGGCCGTGTGGCGACACCCACCTTGCACTCCACCCCGAGCGCCTCCGCGCGCGCCCTCGTGTAGGAGACCATCAGCGATCCCAAGACCACCACCACGCACATCGCGGCGGCGAGCTCGTCGCCGTTATCGGCGAAGCGATAGGCGATCGCGGCGAGCACGACTCCCTCCTCGATCCGATCCAGGGTGGAATCGAGGAAGGCGCCGAACAGGGTCCCCTTGCCCGAGATCCGCGCGTAGCGGCCGTCGAGCGTATCCATCACCGAGCCACAGATGAAGGCGATCCCGCCGAGGAAGTAGAGGCCCTGCA
Organism: uncultured Conexibacteraceae bacterium; assembly: GCA_964480205.1. GTDB lineage: Bacteria > Actinomycetota > Thermoleophilia > Solirubrobacterales > 70-9 > CAYZPZ01. Next base: position 5,309 of record CAYZPZ010000108.1, on the reverse strand, counting down.
CGATCAGCGCGGCGGCGGCCAGATTGCCGAGCAGCCCGACCACGGAGATAGCGTTCGGCGTCAGCCGCGACTCGATCAGCCGGTTGCGGACCGCGGTCGAGATCTCCTCGGCCGCCCCACCGACCTGGTTGCCGCCCCGTGGGCGCTGGGGAGCCCCCATCAGGCCACCGCCGCCTGGGGCCCGGCGCCGGGCCGCGCGACGCTGACCGCCGACGCCTGGCGTCGGAAGGCCCAGTCCTCACGCCAGCGCCCGAGCAGCACCGCGATCCCGGCGGCGACGCCGGCGGTGATCGCACCGAAGAGGGCGTCCAGCCACCAATGGTTGCCGCTGGCGACGACCACATAGCTCATCAGCAGCGGATAGGCGAACAGCGCGGCCTTCAATGGCCGGGGGCGCACCAGCAGGGCCAGCGACCAGGAGAAGATGATCGCCAGACCGACGTGCATCGAGGGCACCGCTGCGACAGGGTTGAAGAGGGGATCGCCCGACTTGACCAGCTCGGGCTGGTTGCCGGTCACCGCCGAGCCGCTGTCGAAGCCGAGCTCCTCGAAGAAGCGCGGGGGGGCGGTCGGATAGACGGCGTAGGCGATCACCGAGATCGCCATCGCGGCGATCACCGCATTGCGGACGAAGCCGTAGCTTCCGCGCCAGCCGAAGAAGATCACAGTCAGGGCGAGGCAGCTCCCCTTGAAATGGAGATTCGCGTAGCCCCATCGCGCGAGCTCGGAGGCCCAGCCCACGTCGACCGCCCAACGCTGGACATCGGCCTCGACGAAGCTGTGCAGCGAGCGCTCCACGGCGATCAGGTCGCGGGCATGGGCGAAGGCCGCCTCCAGGCTCTCGGGAGCCACGGCGCCGCGGGCGTACCGCCAGGCCGTGTAGGCAGCGGCGATCACCGCGAACTGGACCAGCAGGTCGATCGGGCCGCGCGGCAGGAACCGCTTTCGGAGCTGGGCCATCCGCACGGCAGGCTACGGCAGCCGGCCGGCCGCGCCGTCGGCGCCGCCGCGGGCACCGCCCCATCTGACGGCCTCCTCCCAGCCGCTGGTGATCGGCTCGTCGGTGGCACAGCGCCGGCCACCTCCCAGGGCTCGCCACGGCGCGAAGCTGACGCCGATCCGCAGCCGCCCCGGCTCCGGGAAGCTGACACGCGTGAAGCCCCCGACCGATTCCTCGACGCAGCCGGTGCCCTGCCTCACCGCCCAGTAGGGCGTCCAGCGGACCTTGACCAGCATGCTCCCCGCCCGCTCGGCGTCGACCACGAAGCCCTCTGGCTTCAGCTTCACCAGCTCCCCCGCGCCGACCGCCAGCGGCTGCGGGTCGCGAACCCGATAGATGGTCCAGTCGGGGCTGCTGAAGACCTCCTTCAGGTAGGGGAGCCCTCGGGCGATCAGCCTCGCCTCGCCGTCTGCCGCGTAATCGAGCGGGGCGTCGGGAACGGCGACGAAGCCGACCGCGAGCTGGTCGAGCCAGCGTCGGTATGCCCGCGGGGTGAGGGGGCCGTTCTCCTCCTCGTAGAAGAGGGGGTTGAGCTTGCGGTCGAGCTGGCGCAGCCAGCCGCGGGCGATGTAGATCCCCTTGGGGACGTGGGCGGACTCCCAGTGACTGGCCGCGGGCAGGACCTCGACGCGGTGATCGCGTCCGTCCGGGGTCCCGCGCAGGAAGTCGCGGACGGGCGCGTAGTAGTCGGACTTCACCGAGGGCTGAGCGTGGACCGACTCCAAGTCGCGCACCACGGGGGACCATTGCCAGTAGAGGAGCAGCGGCGCGAGCAGGAGCAGGGCATAGCGCTGCCGCCGCCACAGCCCGAAGGCGAGCGCCGGGCCCAGCAGCAGCGAGCCCATCCTGGTCGCGTTGCCGCCCATCGGTGAGTCGATCACGAAGGCACCGGCCAGGGCCAGCGCGTAGGCGCCGACGCCGTAGCGGAGCAGCTTCTCCTCGCGCGGGATCGCGAGGAAGACGGCGATCGCAATCAGCACCGCGGGCTGGAAGCTCGAGGACACGAAGGGCTCGGTCCCTCCCTCGGGGAAGGCGAAGGTGACCAGCAGGGCGGTGCCGAGTGTGGCTGCGGCCAGCTCGAGCCCGCCGCGCCGGCGTTCCGCCACCGCGTGGGCGACGCCGCCGCAGGCGAGGAAGAGGCCCGCGACGGGACTGGCCAGCGGGCAGAGCACGGCCAGCCCGAGTGCCGGCAAGCGCCAGCCGCGCTGCGCGGCGAAGATCGCGGCGAGCCCGACGGCAACGCCGAGCGCGAACGTGAGCCGGCCGGTGAAGAGGCTGATCGAGGCGCCCACCGCGAACCAGGCCACCCCCAGCCGGGCCCGCTCCCCCCAGCGCCGATAGGCGATCGCAGCGAACAGCAGCGCGGCTGCGATCAGGGCGAGGACCCCGACCAGCCGGGCGCCGATCAGCGCCCCCAGCGGCGGGAATAGCAGGCTGTAGCCGGGCAGGTGATGGCCACCGAACCAGAGGTTGTTCCAGGCCGAGAGCCCCTCGCTCTCGAACAGCCCGGAGCGGAAGAACTGCGCGGCGTGATCGGCGCTGGAGGGCGCCAGGACCAGATAGATGACCCCCAGGGCCGCCGCCAGCAGGCCCGGCTCGGCGTAGCGGCGCACCGCGGTCCATCCCGCTGTGCCCGCCATCGATCCGCTCAAGCCGTCGCCGGGCGCCACGCCCAGGCCGCCGGGCGCATCCGGGCCAGCTGCATCGCGCCCAGCGCCGCCGTCCCGGCGACCATCCAGCCGATCGCCCCGTCGATCCAGAAGTGGTTGCCGGTGACGATCACGACCAGGAAGACGAAGAGCGGATACAGGCACCAGACCGTTCGGCTCACCAGGTGACGGGAGACGCGCGCCCCGGCCGCCCCGATCATCAGCGAGAACGCACAGTGCATGCTCGGGATCGCGGCGTAGGGGTTGACGAACATCTGGACCAGCGCCGAATCGTGGTTGACCGAGACCTTGTCAAGCGTGTCCACGAAGCCGAGCTCCTCGAAGAACCGCGGCGGGGCGGTGGGCACCAGCACGTAGCCGATCAGGGCCACCCCCATCGCGATCAAGAACATGTTGCGGACGAAGTAGAAGCTCTCGTTGCGGTACAGGTACAGCCAGACCAGGAAGACCGTCGTGACCATGAAGTGGGAATTCATGTAGGCGAAGTTGGCCACGTCGATCAGCCAGCTGTTGAGGACGGCCTGCTGCAGGCCCTGCTCGAAGAACAGGCCCAGAGAGGTCTCGAAATCGATCACCGCACGGGCGTTGGCGAACGCCACGTTGGCGTTGCCCTCCGCCACCCCGCGGACGGTCTCGTAGCAGATGTCAGCGAGGGCGAACAGCCCCACCTGCCGTCCGGCATCGCCCCATCCCTGGGGCAGCCAGTCCCCGATATTCCGCACGATCCGCCTCACGCAGGCGGAGATTGTAGGTCACCGCTGGCCAACAACTGGGCGAGGCCGTCTGCGAGCCCGCGAGGCATATCCTCGCTCGCGTGCCACTACCGAGCAAGGCAGCCCGCGAGCGGCCGCGGCCGTTCGCGGAGCCACCCCGCGACGACTCACCCGGCCGGATCCCGAAGCGGGATCCGGCTTGGCAGCGGCCGCCGCGCCGGCGGGTGCTGGCGATCCGCGATCGCCTCCGGGAGCTGTACGGCCGACCGCGCAACGAGCCCCACGGGCATCCGATCGCGGAGCTGATCCGCACCGTTCTGTCCCAGAACACCAACGACCGCAACCGGGATGTCGCCTACGAGCGCATGCGCGATCGCTTCCCCACCTGGGAGCAGGTCCGCGACGCCCCCTTGGACGAGCTGGTCGAGGCGCTGCGCCCCGGAGGGCTCGCCGCGACAAAGGCGCCGCGCATCCAGCAGATCCTCTCCGGGCTCGGGGAGCACCCGGATCTCGACTGGCTGGCCGGCGCTCCCCGCGACGAGGCGCTCGAGTTCCTCACCTCGCTGCCAGGCGTGGGGCGAAAGACGGCGGCCTGCGTTCTGATCTTCAGCTTCGATCGCCCCGAGGTCCCCGTCGACACCCACGTCCATCGGGTAGGCGGCCGGCTGGGCCTGTTTCGGTCCCGCGCATCCTTCGAGGAGGCCCACGACGAGATGCTGGCGATCACGCCGGCCGAGGACGCCTACGAGCTGCACGTCAACCTGATCCAACACGGCCGCGCCGTCTGCAGGCCCCAGCCTCGCTGCTCAGAGTGCCGGCTGCGGCGCATGTGCCCCTGGTATCGCGAGCGCGGCGTCGCGCTCTAGGGTTCGGCCGGCATCCCCGCCGATATGCTGCCGCGCGGTGAAGCGCAGCAACTTCGTGATCTTCGGGCTGGCGGTGATCCTGCTCGCGATCCTGGTCCCCGCCTGGGCGATCAGCCGCGAGGGCACCGAGCAGGCGACCCCGCAATCGGTCGACACCGAGCTGGAGCGGGGCAAGGATCTGTTCGTCACCAACTGCGGCTCCTGTCACACCCTTCACAAGGCGGGGACCGATGGGATCGTCGGCCCCGATCTCGACCAGCTGCTGGCCCCGCCCAGCCCCACCGAACCGGACCCCTCGACGATCCAGCCACGCGTGCTGAGCGCTATCGAGAACGGGGTGGCCGGGCGGATGCCGGCGGGGATCCTGACCGGACCGCAGGCCGAGGAGGTGGCGGAGTTCGTCGCCCAGGTCGCCGGGCGGCGGTGAGCGCCACCCGCTGATCCCGACGTAGCTTCTGCCATCCGCCACGGCGACGGTTCGCGCCGAGGGCCCCCGGAGCCTTGCTCAGGGGTCAACCGTTGCCGAGGCGGCCCGCTAGCCTTTACATCGCCGCATAGATCTGCCACAATCCGACTCAGATTTCTTACCACGCCAGCACCAAGCCACGGAGGACAACAGCAATGGGCAAGACGATCGGAATCGACCTCGGAACCACCAACTCCTGCGTTGCCGTGATGGAGGCGGGCGAGCCGACCGTGCTCGAGAACTCCGAGGGCGGGCGCACCACCCCTTCGGTGGTCGCCTTCTCGGACTCCGGCGAGCGCCTGGTCGGCACCGTGGCCAAGCGCCAGGCGGTGATGAACCCCGAGAACACCGTCTTCTCGATCAAGCGCTTCATGGGCCGCAAGGAGGCCGAGGTCAAGGAGGAGGAGACGATCGTCCCCTACAAGGTGGTCGAGGGCCCCAATGGCGACGTCCGGGTCGACGCCGGCGGCAAGCAGTACTCCCCGCCGGAGATCTCGGCGATGATCCTGCAGAAGCTGAAGGCAGACGCCGAGGCCAAGCTGGGCGACACCGTCGACGATGCCGTGATCACGGTTCCCGCCTACTTCAACGACG
>CAYZPZ010000107.1:0-6439 GCA_964480205.1 uncultured Conexibacteraceae bacterium | reverse complement strand
ACGATGAAGTTCGCATGGCTGTGCAGCCACGAGTCGTACCAGCCCGAGGAGCTCGTCGAGCAGGCCGTTGCCGCTGAGAAGGCCGGCTTTGACGCCGTCTTCGCCTCGGACCACTTCCATCCCTGGGTCGACGACACGTCCGCCGCCGGGTTCGTCTGGAGCTGGTTCGGGTCGGTGGCCGCTCGCACCCAGCGGGTCGAGCTGGCGACCAGCGTCACCGCCCCGCTGTACCACTACCACCCGGGGCTGATCGCCCAGGCGGCGGCGACCGTCGACCGCCTGTCGGGCGGTCGCTTCCGGCTTGGGGTCGGGACGGGCGAGGCCATCAACGAGGCACCGCTGGGGTTCGCCTTCCCCGGATACAAGGAGCGGTCGGCGCGGCTCACCGAGGCGATCGAGATCATCCGGCGCCTGCTGGCCGGCGAGAAGCTCACGTACGAGGGGCAGTACTACCGGACCGACCGCGCCAAGCTCTACAGCCCGCCGGTCGGCGAGGTGCCGATCTGGATGGCCGCCGGCGGAGAGAAGTCGGCGACCATGGCCGGCCTGGAAGCGGACGGACTGATCGTGAGCGTCAAGGATCCCGAGGAGGCCAGGCAGAAGGTGATCGGCCCGTTCCGGGAGGCGGGCGGCCCGGCCAAGACGCTGGTCGCCACGCGCTGGGTGGTCCTGGCCGAGAGCGACGACGACGCCTGGCGAGCGCTGAGCTCCATGCGCGGCCTGCGGGCTCCGGGCCGGCTCGAGGCGGTCGACCCCAAGGACCTTCGTGAGCGCGCCGACGAGATGCCCCGCGAGGAGATCCTGGGCAAGTACGCGCGAGCCACGTCCGTCGACGACCTGGTTGAGACCTATCGCCCGCTGGTCGAGGAGGTGGGCGCCGATTACGTCTCGATCCAGGTCGCCTCGGGGGACCCGATGTCGACCATCGAGCTGATCGGCAGCTCCGTCCTTCCCGCTCTGCGCCAGCCGGTCCGCGCCTGACCGGCTGACCGCCCCTCCCCCGGCGACCGGCCGCCATGCTGCGCCTGCTCGGGGCGACCCTCAGCCTGTTCTCGGGCTACCACGCGCTGCTGGTGCTGATCCCGCTCTACCTGGCGGCCGCCGGGGCCAGCCCGGTCATCATGGGCTCCGCCACCGCGGTGTTCATGGTGGCGGGGGTGATCGGCCACATCGCGGGCCCGCTCACCGTTCGGGGCTCGACCCGCGCCCCCTTCATCGCCACCCTGCTGGCCACGTCGGCCGCCGCAATCGCTCACCTGCTGACCATCGCGACCGTCCCGACGCTCGTCCTGACCGCGGCACGCGGCATCGCCTACGGGGTCGGCGCGGTCGTCTCCGCGACGGCGGTCGCACACCTCGCGCCGGCGCCGCGGCGCGTGCAGGCGCTCGCCGCCTACGGCGGCACTGCCGCGCTGCCCGGCATCGTCGCATCATCGGCGGTGGTCTTCATCGCCGAGCAGGCTGGCTTTCCCGCCGCCTTCCTGCTCGTCGCGGCGATCACGTTCGCCGCCGTCTTCCTGCTGCTGCCGACCCCCGCGCCTCCCGACCCTGGCGATGCGGAGGCGCTGACGCGGCTGGGACCGCTGCCCGCCACGACGCTGCCGCTCGCCGTGCTGTTCACCGGGGCGGCGATGGGCTACGGAGCCGTGCTGACCTTCGTCCCGCCGCACCTGACCGCCCAGTCGGTGCCCGCCTCTCCGTTCGTGCTGGCCACCGCCCTGGGCCTGGCCGCCTTCCGGTGGGGTGGGGGAGTGGCGGTCGTGCGCTGGGGGGCGGCGCGAGTCCTGGGCTCGGGCCTGGCCCTGGGCAGCATCGGGATGGCGCTGCTTGCACTGCTGCCGGCGGCCCATGCCTTCCTTGCCGGCTTCACCTTCGGGGCCGGCTTCGGCTTCGCCGCCACGGCGACCCACTCGATCCTCACCACCCGGACGCAGCGGACGAGCCTGGGGAAGGCGAACGCGGTCTTCAACGTGGCGTGGAGCGGCGGCATGGGCATCGGCGCCTTCGTCTTCGGCGTGGTGGCGACCCTGATCGGCCAGACGCAGACCTACGCCACCGCCGCGGCCTGGCAGCTCCTCCTCATCGGGGCGCTGGCCCTGCTGGTCCTGAAGGCAGCGGACTGGGAGGGTGTCCGGGGCACGAAGAGCGGCTCCGCCAGCTGAGCCGACGGAGCCGCTCCAGGGCGTCGCCTACCGGAAGTTCGGAATCACCTGCTGGCTGAAGAGGGTGAGCTGCTCGTCGTAGTGGTCGATGCTGCGGTAGATGAACTTCATCTCGTAGTTCAGCACGCCCGCATCGACGTAGCGGCGCAGCTTCTCGGTGACCTCGGCCGCCGTGCCGATGAGGCCCGCCGCCTGGATCGCCTCGGGATCGGGGTGATCCGCGAATCCCTCGGTCAGCGTGCCCAGCGTCCGAACCGCCTGCGACTGCGCCTGCTCGCTCGTCTCGGCGATGCTGACGTACACCTCGGTGCCGATGTCGAAGTCGACGTCGCCACGCCCGTAATCGGCGGCTCGGTCCTTCAGCTCCTGGATCCGCGCCGGATAGCCCTCGGGCGCGATGAACGGAGGCAGCCAGCCGGTGGCCAGCTCGGCAGCGATGTCGACCGAGTTCGGCCCTCCGCCACCCACCCAGATCGGCGGATAGGGCTTCTGGACCGGCTTGGGGTAGAACTGGGTCTCGGGGAAGCTGATGAACTCGCCCTCGTACGACGGGCTCTCCTCGGTCCAGATCGCCCGCATCGCCTTGAAGTAGTCCTTGGTGCGCGGGTACTTGTCCTTGCGCGAGACGCCCAGCACCTCGAAGTCCACGTTGTGGGTGCTCTTGGGTGCGCCGACGCCGATGCCCAGGATCAGGCGCCCGTCGCTCAGGACGTCGACGTTGGCGACCTGCTTGGCGGCGAGGATGGGGTTGCGGAAGGGGAGACACAGGACCGCGACCCCGATCCGAATGCTCGACGTGATCCCGGCCACGAAGGCCAGGTTGGTGAGAGACTCGAAGAACTGGGGTGGGGCGTTGGCGGCCTCGACCACCTCGGACGACCCGCACGAGACGTGGGTCCGGTCCTGGAGCGTCGTCCAGGGAATGAAGTCGTGCACCCAGAGACAGTCGAAGCCCAGCTCCTCGCCTCGCGCGGAGATGCGGCGGATCGCCTCGGGGCTCGCCAGCGGACCCGCCACCGGCAGGCGCAGGCCAAACTCGACAGGCTTGGTCATCCAGTCCTCCTACTCACCCTTCAACAGCTCGGCGGCGGCGGCGAGGTACACCCTCGAGCAGGCGGCGAGGTTGTCGACTCCGACCACCTCGCCCACGCCCGGCTCGTACATCGAGTAGTTGCCCGACAGGTTGATCCCGCCCGCGCCGTACGTGATCCCCGGAATGTCGAACTCGGCCAGCGGCGAGTTGTCGCTGGAGACCGAGAAGCGCTCGGGGTTCGGCGTGGTCACATCGGTCCCGAACACCGTCTTGTGGCCGCTCGCGATCGCCTGGGCCACGGGATGGCCGATGTCGATCTCGTTGCCCTTCGAGGCGACGAAGACGTCGACCGTCGCGTCCAGCTCCGGGTCGCGTCGCTTCTCCTCCGCGATCAGCTCCTCGAGCTCGTCCTTGACGCCGGGGATCTCCTGGTCGGGCAGCGTGTTGACGTGCAGGTAGAGGCTGCAGTACGACGCGGTCATGGACGGCTTGTACGGCATCCCGCCGTAGATCCCGCCCACCGACACCAGCAGCTTCATGAAGGGGTGCGGGTGGCGTCGCTGGTACTCCGGCTCCCACTCCTTGATGGCCTGGTACAGACGGAACGCCTTCGGGATCGGGTCGAGGGCTCGCTCGCGAGAGAAGGTCGCCTGGGACTTGCCGGCGACCCGGATCCGAACGAAGCAGTAGCCGGCGTTGGCGACCTGGAGTCGCAGACCGGTCGGCTCTCCGTTGATGCAGAAGTCTGCGGTGACGCCGTGGTTGACCATGAACCGCGCGCCGATGCCGCCGCCGCGGTACCGATGCCCCTGCCACTCGTCGACCGGGCCCTTCTCGATCTCCCCGACGACCCCGGCCACGATGATCTCGCCGGGGAAGTCGAGGCCCGCGGCGTTCATCATCTGGAGGGCCGAGTGGAAGCCGGCGAAGGCGCACTTCATGTTCGAGATGCCGAGGCCGTGGATCCAGCCGTTCTCCACCCTGGCGATCGGCTGGAAGCCCTGTGGCAGGTCGGCTCCCGGGTCGGTGCTGGTGTCGAAGTGAGCGAGGAAGAGCAGGGTGGGGCCCTCGCGCGAGCCCCGCCTCCGGGCGATCACGTTCCGGCGGCCCGGCTCGACCTCCTGCATCTGAACCCGCATCCCCAGCTCGGAGAATCGCTCGGCCACGTAATCGCCGATGTCGCCCTCCTCGCCCGTCGGGCTCGGGATGTTGATCAGGTCCTCGGACATCGACACCATGGCGTCGACGTCCTGGCGCGAGAAGGCCTTTTCCAGGTCGGCTTTCACCGGCGGGCTCCTTTGAGTCTCGTGTGTCTAACGTATGATACTAGCCGTCTCACCGCATCCGTCGCCGCGAGCGACGCGCCGCGTTCTGCCAGGAGAAGCCGATGCCGCGACAGACCATCCGCTGGCCGCAGTACCACGTCCCGGTCTCGACATTCACCCAGGCGGTCCGGGTGCCGCCGGGCTGCGATCTGATCTTCGTCTCCGGCATCACCGCCCGTCGCGGGCCGACCGGGGAGCTGGTCGGTGAAGATGACATCGAGGCGCAGAGCCAGCTCGTCCTCGAGAACCTGCAGAGCATCCTGGCCGAGGCTGGCGCGACGATGGAGGACGTGGTGAAGACCACCACCTTCGTTCGCGATGCGGACCAGATCGACCTGTACCGCGCCGTCCGCGACCGCTTCTTCGGCTCCTCGCCGCCGGCCTCCAGTATCGTGGAGGTCTCGCGGCTATACGATCCGCGGATGCTCGTGGAGGTCGAGGCGATCGCAGCCGTGAAGGCACGAGGCGCGTGAGCACGGAGGCGGCGACCAGCAGGCCGGCGAACGGCAGGAGGAGCTCGTTGATGCGACGGGTCCGCGTTCCCAGGCGCGTCGTGGCCCCGGTCCTGTCGCTGATCGGCCTGGTCATCATGTGGGAGCTCGTGGTGCGTCTGGGGCAGATGCCTCGCTTCCTGCTGCCCGCTCCAACCGATGTCCTGACCTACACCGTCCAGAACCTCGACCTGCTCCTGCCGTTCGCGCAGGACACGGTGATCGCCACCCTGGCAGGCTTCGCGCTGGCGCTGGCGATCGGCATCGCGATCTCGATGCTCATCGTCTGGTCGCCGACCTTCGAAGACGCGACCTATCCCATCATCGTGGTGACGCAGGTCATGCCCAAGGTCGCCATCGCCCCGCTGCTGGTCGTCTACCTGGGATTCGAGATGGCGCCCAAGATCTTCCTGGCCTTCCTCGTCAGCTTCTTCCCGGTGGTGATCAACACGACCCTCGGCCTCAAGTCGGTGAGCGTCGAGCTGATGGAGCTGCTGGCCACGCTGGGAGCACGCAAGTGGCAGGTGATGCTCAAGGTCCGAATCTGGAGGTCGATCCCGTACGTGGTCGAGGGTGCCAAGATCGCGATCACGCTGGCGGTGATCGGCGCGATCATCGGGGAGTTCTCGGCCGGTAACGACGGCCTGGGTTACCTGATCGTGTCGGCGGCGTCGAACCTCGACACCACCCTCGGCTTCTCGGCGCTGCTGCTGCTGGTCCTGATCGGTGTGCTCCTCTTCGAGGCGATCGACATCGGAGGGCGGCTGCTGACCCCCTGGCTGCCGAAGTCTCAGCTCGAGCAATAGGGTTGCCGTGATCTCGCCCGAGCCGATGGATCGATCCGCCATGGTGTCGCTGGAGGGCGTCGTCAAGCGGTTCGAGTCCAAGCGCGGGGCGGTGGAGGCGGTCTCAGACGTCTCGTTCACCGTCGACCAGGGCGAGTTCGTGTCGATCCTGGGCCCGAGTGGCTGCGGGAAGAGCACGCTCCTGAAGCTGATGGCCGGTGTCTCGCCACTCAGCTCCGGGCAGATCCGGATCGCCGGGGAGCGGGTGGCAGGACCGGTTCGCGGTCTTGGCATGGTGTTCCAGACCCCTGTCCTCTTGGAGTGGCGCGATGTGCTCGGGAACGTGATGCTGCCGCTGGAGATCCTCCGCGACGACAATGCGGCCTCCCGACGGCGGGCTCACGACCTGATCGAGATGGTCGGCCTGGGGGACTTCAAGAAGCGGCTGCCGTGGGAGCTGTCGGGCGGCATGCAGCAGCGGGTGGCCATCTGCCGGGCACTGGTGATCAACCCGCCACTCCTGCTCATGGACGAGCCCTTCGGCGCGCTCGACGCGCTGACGCGTGACGAGATGGCGCTCGAGCTGCTTCGGATCTGGGGCGAGACGAAGAAGACCATCATCTTCGTCACCCACAGCATCGAG
>CAYZPZ010000106.1:0-6462 GCA_964480205.1 uncultured Conexibacteraceae bacterium | reverse complement strand
TTTCGAGGGCCGTTGGTTAGGTAGCGGGGGCCCGATCCGTTTCTCGCTACGACCGGGCGAGGATCGTCGAGCGAATCAGGCTAGGCATCTGACTCCGATGGCCCGGCGGCTTCGAGGGCTGCCCGTTCATCGCGGAACAGGCGGATGCGAGACAATCTTCCCTTCCTCGATGCGCACTGGGCCCTCTGCTCACTAGGACCGAGAAGGACGCGAGCGCCCCACGCCCAGGATGGTCTATGAGCGCCCGACCGCGAGCAGCACCAGGTTCGAGAACGTGACCGTGCCGTCGTCCGAGGCCCTCTCCTTGGCCGCCCCGAGGATTGCATCCCAGGCCCTGTCCGGGTTATCCGGCGCGTTCTTCTCGATCATGGCGACGAGGGGCGGGACCGTTTCCTTGACAAAGGCCACGAACTCGTCGGGGGACTCCCATTCGAAGCTGACCTCCGTCTCCTCGACCTCGATGTCGGAGAACCCGCCGCCCTCGAGCAGCCCGCCAAGCGCCTCGGCTGTCGGCCGCGAGAGCGGGCCGGGCGTCCCGGGCGGGGGCGGATCGACGCCGAGCGTGCGCATCGCCGTCGCCATCGGAACCGCGATGAACGGCACGCGCTCCGGTGGACCCCACGAGCTGATCACCATCCTCGACCCCGGGACCAGGAAGCCCCGTACCCGGGCTGCTGCAGCTTCCGCCTCGGGCTCGAAAATGATCCCGAAGCGCGATAGCGCCGCATCGAAGCTCTCGGGCGGGAAGTCCAGGCTGGCCGCTTCGGACTCGACGAACTCGAGGTTCTCAAGGCCGGCAGCCGCCGCGCGCTCGCGGCCGTGGACCAGCATTTCGGAAGAGATGTCGGTGGCCACGACCTTGCCTTCGGCTCCGGCCACAGCCGCCGCCGTGAGCGACGGTTGGCCGTAGCCAGCGGCCACGTCGAGCACCCGGCTGCCCGGCTCGACGCCAGCCAGCTCCACCATGCGTTCGCTGACGTGAGCGCTTGTCCCATCGATGAACTCCGACCACTTGCGCCAGCCCTCGGCGCCCTTCTGCCACTGCTGGCGCTGCCCGTCGCGGAATTCAACGGCGTCTACTGCCTGCGACTCCATAACTCACCTCCGGTTGGGGCCAGTCTCAACCATATGCCCTTGGACGGTACTCAGGCACCTGGGTGTCAATTGGCGCGCTGCTCCTTCGCGCGACAAGGAGAAGCCTGATCTGTGCGTCTCCGAAAGATCGGATAGGCGGCCCGATTCGTTTCTCGCTACGACCGGGCGAGGATCGTTGAACCGGTCAGGCTAAGTATCTGACTCTGACAGCCCGACGGCCTCTAGGGCTTCGGCCTTGCTCTGAAAGAGCGTGCCCCTCACGACCTTGCCGTCGCGCACTTTCCAGACCGTGGCACCAGTGGAGCGGGCTTCGGGGCCGCTGCCCCCTCCAGGTCGGGGTCGGCGAATCGGCGCGCACTCTCGAAATCCCGGCGGTCCCAGATTGCCTCCAAGAATCCACGCTCGACTTCGACATTCTCCTCCGACATCGCCCGCGCAGTATCGCGCGACAGATGTCCTTCCCGCCCCTGGCGATGCTGTGGTTAGATGGCGCGGTTAGGCGCCGTAACCTGGCATTCCTGCTGATAGGCGGTCTCGCGGTCGCCGTCGCACTCTGGATTGCCATCGTGCTCGACACCTCGGAGGCCCGCTCCACGTTGGATCGGTTCCTCGCCGCCTGGGAGGACGAGGAGTACGCGATGGCCGCCGGGTTGACCGATACGGAGCGGCGCACCGTCCAGCGTGCATTGGAAGCCAACCGCGATGGGCTCGATGGTGCCGCCCTGCAGACAGAGGTCGAGGAATTCAGCGAGAGCTCCGATGGCGCCAGCGCCCGGGTGGCGATGCGCTGGCAGGTCCCAATCTTCGGTTCATTCGAGTATTCGGCCGACGTCGAGCTTCAGCCTTCCGACGGCGAATGGGAGGTTCGCTGGGGCCCCACCGTCGTGCACCCCGAGCTTGCTGACGGTGAGCGCCTGGGGACGGTGAGGGATTTCCCGCCGCGCGCGCCGATACTCGACCGCGACGGCAACGAGATCGTGAAGCCGCGGCCAGTGGTCGACGTCGGACTGGTCCCGCAACGGCTCCCGGACACGGGCGAGGCGATCGCCGCAGTCGCCGAGGCGACTGAGGCGAAGGCCCGGGCGCTTCGCCGCGCGATCCGCGCTGCCGAACCCGACCAGTTCGTCACCGCGATCACCCTGCGAAGGAACGAGGCTGCGCCGGTCCGCCGCGAGCTCGCAGGGATCGAGGGCGTGGAATTCGCCGCACGAAGGCAGCCGCTGGCACCGACGCGCGAATTCGCCCGCACTCTGCTCGGCACCGTGGCTCCGATCACCGAGGAACAGCTCGAGGACCTGGAGGAGCCGTATGGCGTCGGCGATGAGGTCGGTCAGTGGGGCCTTCAGGCGGCGTTCGAGCGCCGGCTCGCTGGGACACCAGACTTCCGGATCGTGATTCGCGACGCCGCCGGAGCGCCGGTGGAGACGCTGGAGGAGACGGAGGGCGAGCCCGGCGAGCCGCTTCAGATCACCTTGGATGCCCGCGTACAGTCCGCTGCGGAGGAGGCGCTTGGGGATCGCGACAGCGGGGCGGCGCTGGTGGCGATCGAACCCTCAGGCGGCGATCTGTTGGCGGTCGCGAATCGACCGGTCGACGAAGCGTTCAACCGTGCCCTCGAAGGCCGCTACCCGCCGGGATCGACATTCAAGATAATCACCACCACTGCGCTGCTTCGGGGTGGGCTGGACCCCGGTCAGACGGTGGAGTGCCCACCGATGATCACCGTCGGGGGTAGGGAGTTCGTCAACTTCGAAGGCAGCGCGGCCGGCGCCATTCCATTTAGGGAGGACTTCGCGCAGTCGTGCAACACCGCCTTCGTCTCGCTTGCCGACAGGCTCGAGCCCAGCGCATTTTCGGAGACGGGCCGCGACTTCGGGCTCGGACGCGAGTATGAGCTTCCCTTGGAGGCGTTTTCCGGCGAGGTCCCGGAGCCGACGAACGCCGTCGAGCAGGCGGCGCAGATGATCGGACAGGGCCGGATCCTGGTGAGCCCGCTGGCACTCGCGGGTGTTGCCGCGACGGTCGCCGATGGCCGGTGGAGAGCGCCGCGGCTGATCGACTCCGACCAGCGACTCGAGGCCCCGCGGCTGGAGGCCGAAACCCTGCGCGAGCTTCGATCGCTGATGCGGGCGGTCGTTACCAGGGGGACGGGAACGGCCCTCGCCGGTGTTCCCGGGGAGGTCCGGGGAAAGACGGGCACGGCCGAGTACGGCTCGGGCGACCCCCCGCCCACGCATGCCTGGGTTGTGGCGATACGCGGTGACCTCGCCCTAGCGGTCCTGGTCGAGAACGCCCGATCTGGCGGTGAGGTCGCGGCGCCGATCGTCGCAAAGGCGTTGCAAGCGATCGCACCGTAGGCCCGTACGGCGCGGCCTCCGTCATCGTCTAGCCTCACCCACCCCGATGGCTCCCTCGCTCTCCGTGGTGCTCCCGGTCGGGGCCCAGCCCGATCGCGCCCAGCGCGTGCTCGACGCCCTCGGCGAGCAGACCGCGGCGGGTGAGCTCGAGGTCCTAGTGGTCGATCATGGAGGAGGGCAGGCGGTGACGCCGGCGGCGGCGGTGGCCACTCGGGTGCTGCGCAACTTCGACGGCTCCTGGGGGGGCGGTCGGGCGCTCGCCGTCCGCGAGGCCAGGGCCCGGTGGGTCGCCTTCACCGAGGATCACTGCACGCCCGAGCGAGGCTGGGCGGCCGCCCTGATCGGCGCGATCCGGCGCACCGACTGGGCTGCGATCGGATATGCCTTCCGCTGCGCCAATCCCGGGAGCTACCGGACCCGGGCGGCGTTCATCGCCGAGTACGGCCGCTGGGCCGTCCCGGTCGCGAGCGGGACCACCCGGTACCTGCCGGGCACCAATGTCGCCTACGACCGCCACGCCATCCTTGCCCTGGACGCCGACCTGGCGGCGGCGATGGAGATCGACCTCGTCCTGCACGGACTGCTGCTCGCCGCCGGATCGCGGTTCGGGATCGAGTCCGGGGCGATCGTGCGGCACCAGGAGTTCGAGCGGTTCGGCGACCTCTCTCGGGCGAGCTTCAGCTACGCGCGGGCGGTCGCCAGCCGGCGTGCCCAGCTCGGCGAGTGGAGCCGCGCCCGCCGCCTCGCCTACGCCGTCGGTGCTCCGCTGGGCGCGCCCTTCGTCAACCTGGCCCGACTCGCGCTCAGCCTGCGCGGCAGGCCCGCGTTGTGGCCGCGGTTAATCGCGGCGCTGCCCGTCATCGCCGGCAACTACTCGGTCGCTGCGCTGGGCGAGGCGACGGGCTATTTCAAGCGCGAGCTGCCCGCCGGGCAACTGGTGCGCTGGGAGCTCGACGTCCCGCGCTCCTCGTAGCCAGGGGCGGGATGCGGCCGAACCGCGGCCGGCCGAGCCCCCTCGGTCGCCGGTAGATCGAACGCCGCCGGCGAAGCGCTCGCGGTAGCGCGCGCAGCGCCTCCACGTAGGCCCGCAGCAGGTGCCTTTCGCGGATCAGCGCGTGGCCGAGGGCGAGGGCCTCGTAGGCGGCCACGTGGTGCAGATCGCGAACCAGGTCTACGGGACGATCGTTCTTGGCGATCAGCAGGTAGCGGTTGCGGAAGACCAGCCGCCGATCCCGTTCCGGCATCCACCGCCTGGTGTCCGGCCGGTAGGAGCGGACGTGGTACGCGACCGCCCTCGGCTCGTAGAGGCAGCGCCAGCCGCGCACCCGCGCGCGCCAGGCGACATCCACGTCCGATCCCCACAGCTCAAGCTCGGGATCGAAGAGCTCCCCGTCCACCATGCAGTCACCGAGCGTCTCCCGCCGGTATAGGGCGGCGGCGCCATCGGCGCCGAAGACCTCCGCGGCGCGCTCGAAGCAGGGGACGGCGGCGCCGTGGCCGGCCAGAAGGTTCTTGCGGCAGCGGTGCATGACGATGCCCACGGTGTCGATCCGCCCCAGCCGCTGTCCGGGGCCCGGGCCGGCCGCCCGCATCAGCTTCGGCGCGACCGAGCCGATCTCCGGCTCCCGCAGGCGCGGCAGAGCCGCCTCCAGGAAGCCCGGCTCCAGGAAGCAGTCGGCGTTCAGGAAGAGCACCGCCTCGCCGTCCGCCCGCGTGAGCCCGGCGTTCATCGCCTCGCTGTAGCTCACCCGGTGCGGCAGGCGGAGGCAGTCCGCCCCGTGCTCGGAGGCGACCGACGCGGTCCCGTCGATGCTGGCGTTGTCCACCACCGTCACCGAGACCCCGGGCTGGCTGATGGCCCGGGGAAGCGAGTGGCGCAGCATCTCCGCCTCGTCGTTGCTGAGGATGATCACGTTCGTCGTCATCGGGTGAGAATGACGGGGTGCCGCGCGTCTCGGTGATCCTCCCCGCCTACCACTCCTACGACACTCTGGCGTCGTGCCTGGCGGCGCTGCGAGCTCAGACGCTAGAGGACCGCGAGGTGATAGTCGTCAACAGCTCGCCGGAGGACCGCACCCGCGCCGTGGCCGAGCCCTTCCCGGCGGTCCGGTTTGAGCAGTCGTCACGCCGGCTGCTTCCACACGCCGCGCGCAACCGGGGTGTCGAGCTCGCCTCGGGGGAGCTGCTCGCCTTCACCGACCCGGACTGTGAGCCGGACCCCGCCTGGCTCGAGCGCCTCGTCGCGGCCCAGGAGGGGGGTCACCCGGTGGTGGCCGGCAGCATCGACCCCGCGCCCGGGGACCCGGTCTCCATCGGGATGCACCTGGTCAAGTTCCACTGGCGGCTGAGCCGCCTGCCCCCGGCGAGGACCGACCTCGTGCAGACCGCCAACGCCTGCTACTCGCGCCCGGCCTGGGAGGCTGTGGGCCCGTTCGACGGCAAGCGCTTCTCGGGCGACATCCTGCTCAGCAAGCGGGCGGCGAATGCCGGCTTCGAGCCATGGTTCGAGCCGCGAGCGCGGGTGGTGCATCGCCAGGAGGGCGACTGGCGGGACTTGCTCCACGAGCGGCTGGTCCGGGGCGGCGACGGTGCCGCCACCCGGATCGAGGCGGATCAGTGGTCGCGGGCGCGCATCGCCGCCTACCTCGCCGGCGCCCCGCTCATCTCCGTCGTGCTGGTGGCGCGAGCCGCCCGCGATGCGGCGCGCTGCGGGTTCCTCCGCTCCTTCATCCAGACCCTGCCGCTCCAGCTCGCCGCGCAGGCGGCCTGGGCGCTCGGCGAGGCGCGCTGCCACGGCCGCATCCTGACCAGGTCGGCCATTCCATAGTGTCGAGGACGATCTAGGTCCGGCTCAGCTCGGCGAATTGCGGCGAGAGCGGAGCGGCTCACACAACGAAAGGCCCGCATCTGCTCGCCTTTCGTGAGTAGCGGGGGCCCGATCCGTTTCTCGCTACCACCGCCCCAGGATTCGGGAGATCAGCCGCCCCTCCAGCTAAGAGCAGGCGCTGCC
>CAYZPZ010000105.1:3811-6479 GCA_964480205.1 uncultured Conexibacteraceae bacterium | reverse complement strand
CGCGCAGGGCGGGGTCGGTGGGGCCCACCAGGACCAGTCGCTCGACCACGGCGGGATGGCGCGACGCCAGATCGATCGCTACCTGGGAGCCGAAGGAGACCCCGACCAGGACGGCCGGTGCCAGGCGGTTATCGAGCAGCCAGCGGCGCAGCTCCTCGGCCAGGCCGGTGAGGTCGAGCGCGCGGGGCGGGGGGTCGCTGCGGCCGAAGCCGGGAAGGTCGGGCGCGAAGGCGGCGTGCCGCGTGCCGAGCTCGCGCAGCAGCGGTTCCATCCCCCGGCTGGAGGTGGCGATCCCGTGGACGAGGACGATCGGGGCCGCCTCGAGATCCTCGCCGGCCCCGTTCAGCGGCAGCCGCCCCCAGTAGGGACGGCGCAGCGCCTCAGCCTGCTCGGCGATCGTGGTGGAGCGCAGCCGCCCGTGCTCGAGGGCGCGCCGCGGCGGGCCCTCCCCGTTGTCCGCATCCACGCGGCGCTTCAGCTCCGCCGGGACCCGGACCCAGATCCGGTGCCTTCCGGCATGCGTCCACCCACCGTAAATACCGCCTCTTCCCACGCCCTTCAAGATACCCCTGCGCGCAAGCTTCAAGCGAGCGCGGCGGCTCTGCCGCGGAGGTGATCGAGCAGCGGCTCGACCGAGAGCTCGCCGCAGCCTGCCCCCTCCAGCACCCGGAACGGGGAGAGTCGCCGGCCGTGGCGGTGGACGTGCTCGCGCAACCAGCCGCCGAGCGAAGCGAGGTCGCCGGCGGCGATGCGCTCGTCGAGGTCGCCGAGCTGCTCCTGCGCCGCCCGCCAGAGCTGGCCGGCGATCACGTTGCCGAGGCTGTAGGTGGGAAAGTATCCGAAGGCGCCGCCCGCCCAGTGCACGTCCTGAAGCACGCCGCGGGCGTCGTCGGGGACATCGAGGCCGAGGTAGTCGAGGTAGCGCGCGTTCCAGGCCTCGGGCAGATCGGCGAGCTCGAGCTGGCCCTCGAAGATCTCCAGCTCAAGCTCGAAGCGGATCAGGATGTGGAGGTTGTAGGTGAGCTCGTCGGACTCGATCCGGATCAGCGAGCGCCGCACCCGGTTGGAGGCGTAGTAGAGCTCGTCCAGGTCGACGCGCTCGAAGGCCTCGGGGAAGTGCCGGCGCAGCCTCGGCAGCAACCGGCTGAGGTAGGGCCGATCCCGCGCCATCCAGTTCTCCCAGAGGCGGCTCTGGGACTCGTGCAGCCCGAGCGAGCGGGGCTTGGCCAGCGGCGTGCGAGCCAGCTCGGCGTTCACCCCGGCCTCATATAGGCCGTGGCCCGCCTCGTGCATGGCGCTGAACATGGCCATGCCCAGGTTGGCCGGGTTGTAGCGGGTGGTGAGCCGGATGTCGGCGTGGCCCACCGAGGTGGCGAAGGGGTGCTCGGTGGAGTCCAGCCGCCAGGAGCCCGGGGGAAAGGGAAGCTCCGCCAGCATCTCCGCGACCAGGGCCTGCTGGGCGGGCGCCGGGAAATCGCCCTCCAGGCAGTCGGCGGCGCTGTCCCGCTCGCCGCCGGGCTCGTCGGCGACCTCGGCGACCAGCGGCACCAGGCCCTCTCGCAGCTCGGCGAGCAGGGCGCGCATCTGGACGGTGGACATCTCGGGCTCGTACTCGTCGAGCAGGGCGTCATAGGTGGTCTCGAAGCCCGGGAAGCCGCTGTAGCAGTCCGCGAAGCGCTGGGCCAGCTCGACGTTCGCCCGCAGGTGGGGAAGCAGCTTGGCGAAGTCGGCCTCCTCCTTGGCCTCGACCCAGACGTGCTCGGAGATCGCCGCGGTCCGCGCCATCTCGGCGCGCAGCTCGGAGGGGACACGCCGGGCCTTCTCCCAGTCGCGGGAGACGATCCGGACCAGGTCGGCGGTCAAGCCCTCGTCGCCGTCGGGGCCGGCGCCGTCGAGCTCGGCGCCGACCGTCTCGAGCAGGCGCCCGATCTCGTCGCGGCAGAACATCTCGTGGCGGACCTTGGCCAGGGTGGCGAGCTGCTCGGAGCGCGCCTCGGCGCCGGCCGGCGGCATCATCGTGCGCTCGTCCCAGCCCAGCAGCGAGGCGGCGCGGCCGAGATCGTGGATCTCGCCGAGGAGCGAGCGGAGCTGGTCGAGCGCTGGCACGGTCGGGAAGCTACCGGGCGCTGCGATCGGGTCAGGGCGGGGGCGGGGGGCCCTGGGAGGCCACCCGGGCCAGCCCCTCCAGCCAGCGCTGGTGGAGGCGGACCATCAGCCTGCTCATGGCCGGGCGGATCAGCCGCATCGCGGGACCTCGCTGGGTCTCCTCGGTGCGGACGAAGGTGCCGCCGTCTCGCTCGGTGAGCGCCCAGCCGTGGTGTCCGCTGGCGCCCAGCTCTTTCGCCGACCAGGCGATTCGCTCCGGCGGCTCGAACTCGACGATCTGCGAGGAGACGATCACCCCGAAGGTGAGCCAGCGGAAGCGGCTGCCCAGCTCGACCTCCGGCCAGGGCCCCTCCCGGTGGCGGACCAGCCGGGCATTGCTGTAGTAGCTCGGCCACAGGTCCGGCCGCCGCAGCCAGGCGAAGACCCGCTCGCGATCGGCGTCGATCTGCAGCTCGTTGACGGCGTGCAGGGGGCAGACCTCGGGCCGGTACTGCTCGGGCCAGCTGATCACGGTGCCGTCCTCGCTCACGAGGCGGACGCTATCCGACGCGCCCTGGAGGAG
>CAYZPZ010000105.1:0-3711 GCA_964480205.1 uncultured Conexibacteraceae bacterium | reverse complement strand
TTCCACGACTGACGATGAACGTCCCGGACTCCCCCGCTATAGGGGGTAGTGCGGGACGTTCAAGTTGAGGCGGTGCGGCGCTCGATCGAGACCGAGTAGGCCTTGGGGCGGGCGTGCAGGATGGGGTCGTCGCTGGGCTCGATCCCGTCGGTGAGGCGCATCGGATCGAAGATCACCGGCGCCTCGGCCTCGGCGTCCTCGATCACCTCGTGGACCTCCAGGGTGCCCAGGGGGATCACCTCGTGCTCGCCCTCCCAGGGCTCGGTGGGATCGTCGAGCGGATCGTCCTCGGCGGCCAGGGTGAACTCCAGCCGGAAGCGGACCGGCCCGCCGGCGAGCCGCTCACGGATCTCCTCCTGCAGGTGGTCGCGCGATAGCGAGTCGCGCTCCTCGTCCGGAAGCCACTCGACCCCCGCCTCCGGCACCCAGCCGTAGCGACCCCAGCTGCGCGTGCCGTCGTCGCTGACCAGCGCGAAGGCGTGCAGGCCGTTGTAGTCCGAGGTGGCGAAGCTGGTGGTCGGGGCGACCATCGGCAGGCTGAGCTGCAGGGCCCTGGCCGTCTCGGGATGCTCGGCGATGAACGCGCCCAGTTTCTCGGGATCGGGCTGGCCGGTCTCCGGGTCGGGCGTTCGCGACCGGGTGAAGGCGAGGAAGTCCTCGGCGGTGCGGACCATGAACACGGGCAGGGCGACCGCGACCATGTCGGTCGGCTCGCCGTCGGGGAGGTGGAACTTGACCGCCATGCCCCGGCCGGCGAGCGGGTGCACGTCGGAGGTTTTGGGGTTGCCGCTGGCGTTGGAGAACCGCACCGTCGCCCGGACCGGCTCGCCCTGAAGGTGGGCGGCGCGGCTGCGCTCGGCGGCGTCGCCGGAGGCGGTGAAGCTGCCCTCGCAGACGGTGCCCTTGGCGTGGGCCGCCCTGAACCCGGGGTGCTCGCCGTTGATCGCGTTGAGGGAGTCGACGATCTCCTCGTAGAGGCCACCCCCGGCCGCCGTCTTCCCGCTGCTCACGGTGCCCACCCTACCCCTGTCGCGGCGGGCTCCGGTAGAAGTGGGGCGTGGCGGAGGGCCGACCGATCGTTCTCTATGACCGCGACTGCGGTTTCTGCCGCTGGTCGCTGGCGAAGCTGCTCGCCTGGGACCGCCGCCGCCGGCTGCGCCCGCTGGACCTCCAGGACCCCGAGGCCGAGCGGCTGCTGGCTGGGATGAGCGAGCCCGAGCGGATGGCCTCCTGGCATCTGGTCGGGTCCGACGGCGAGGTGCGCTCCGCGGGAGCCGCCTTCGCGCCCACCCTGCGGCTGCTGCCGGGCGGCCGTCCCCTGGCCTGGCTGGCCGAGCGGGCCCCGGGGCCGCTCGAGCGCGGCTACCGCTTCGTCGCCGACCACCGCGGCTTCTTCGGGAGGCGGCTGAGCGCCGGCGCCAAGCGACGCGCCGACGCTCGCATCGCCGCTCGACTCTAGATTCGCTCGAAGAGGGCGTCCGTCAGCGAAAGGTCCAGGTCCTGGCCCTGGTTGTAGAGCCAACTCACCCGGCCGCCTCGGCCTTGCGCAGTCCTCGGACCGCGAACAGCGCCAGCGTCGCCGCCAGGCCGAGCGCGATCGCCAGCGCGCCGAGGAGATCGGCGGGCTGCCCGGCGAGCAGCTCGCGACCCGTCTCCATCACGTGGGTGATCGGGTCGAAGGGCGAGACCGCGCCCACCCATCCGGCGAGCAGGTCGCGCGGCACGTACACAGGGGCGAGGAAGAGCAGCAGGAAGGTCGGGACCATCATCACCGGCGTCGCCTGCAGGCTGCGGAAGCGCAGCGCGACCCCGGACGCGAACAGGGTGCCGGCGGCGTTGACGATGCCGGCCAGCAGGTACATGGCGGCCAGCTCGCCGGCCGAGCCGCCGACGTTCATCCCCGCCGCGAGCGCGACCGCGGTGACCACGGCCAGGGTGACCGCGGCGCGGACCACGGCGACGACCCAGTAGCCGACGATCAGGGCGCTGCGGTGGGGGGTGGCGAGCAGCAGACGGCGCCCGAAGCCGAACTGGAAGTCGGCCGCGATCGAGAAGCCGGTGAAGACCCCGCCGAAGGCGGCCGCCTGCATCAGCACGAAGCCGAACTCGAAGGCGGTGTAGCCGCCGGGATAGTCGAATCCCGGGGCCTCGGTGATCGCCGAGAGACCGCCGGCGAAGGCGACGAAGAAGAACAGGGGCATCAGCAGCGGCGGCAGGAACAGGGCCGGGCTGGAGATGAAGACGGCGAGCAGGCGGTGAGCCAGCCCTCCGGCGACCGAGAGGTAGCGCCTCATGTCCGCACCATCCTGTCGCGGAGCGAGAGCGTGGCCACGGTCAGCGCCGCCAGCAAGATCGCGGCCGCGCAGCCGAAGCCCAGCGCCAGCGCCTCCGCGTCCCAGCCGGCGATCAGCAGGGAGCGAAGCCCCTCGATCATGTAGCTGACCGGGTTGTAGGTGGCGACGGTCTGGAACCACTCGGTCTGGATCAGATCGCGCGGCAGCGCCATCGAGCTCATGAACAGGAAGACGAAGACCACGGGAAACAGGCCCTGCACGTTCTCGGGCGAGCTGGCGCGCATGCCGGCGATCAGACCGATCGAGCCGAAGGCGAGGGTGATCAGGGTCGCCAGCGCGATCAGGACCAGCGCGCCGGGGATGCCGGCCTCGACCTGGCCGCCCGCTGCTAGGCCGACCGCGATGTAGGTGGCGGCCTGGAACAGCCCCAGGGCGAGGGTGCCGGCGAGCTGGCCGGCGATCAGCGCCGAGGGGCGGATCGGGGTCAGCTGCATGCGGCTGAAGAAGCCGTTGACCCGGTCCTCGGCCAGGTTCTGGCCGGTGCCGATCACCGCGAACACCCCCGCCTGCAGGAAGGCGAATGCCAGGGCGAAGGTCAGATAGGAGTCGGTGGGGAAGCCGGGCAGATCGGCGGCCGAGTCCAGCCCGGCCGAGTTGATCGCCAGCAGGATCAGCGGGAAGATGGTGGCGGGCACGATCTGGGCGGGCTGGCGCACGGTGCGCATCACCGAGCGCCGCGCCAGCTCCCGGATTTGGGTGCCCAGCAGGGCGCGATCCGACCGCGCACCCTCGCCGGCGAGAAAGGCACCGATCACGCCGGCGCCCCCTCCAGCACCGGCTGCTCGCCGGTCTCGCCCTCGGTCGCCGCCTCGGCCTGGGCGCCCTCCAGGGAGCGCCCGGTCTTGGCGAGGAAGACGTCGTTGAGGCTCGGCGCGTGCAGCTCGAGGTTGGCGATCCGCAGCTCGGCGGCGTCGAAGGTGCGGACGATCGCGGCCAGCTCCTCGTTGCCATCGTCAAGGCGGACCGCGGCTCCGTTCGGCGTACCCGGCACGAGCTCGCCGAAGGGCTCGAGCAGCTCTGCCACCCTGGACCGCTGGGCGTGATCGACGGGGGTCACCTCAACCGTGGGGCGCCCGACCTCGGCCTTGAGCGCGGCGGGAGTGCCCTCCGCGACGATCTTGC
Source organism: uncultured Conexibacteraceae bacterium (assembly GCA_964480205.1). Taxonomy (GTDB): domain Bacteria; phylum Actinomycetota; class Thermoleophilia; order Solirubrobacterales; family 70-9; genus CAYZPZ01. The sequence continues at coordinate 235 of CAYZPZ010000105.1, read as the reverse complement.
CCCGGTCGATGATCCCGACGTGGTCGGCGAGCTGGTCGGCCTCCTCCAGGTACTGGGTGGTGAGAAAGACCGTGACCCCGTCGTCGCGGGAGAGCCGGGCGACTTCGTCCCAGAGCGCGGTGCGGCTCTGGATGTCGAGCCCGGTCGTGGGCTCGTCCAGGAAGAGGAGACGGGGGCCGTGCAGCAGGGCCAGGGCCAGGTCGAGCCGGCGCTTCATCCCACCCGAGTAGCCGCC
>CAYZPZ010000104.1:0-6677 GCA_964480205.1 uncultured Conexibacteraceae bacterium | reverse complement strand
GTGATCGACGCCGAGGGCCACTACGAGGGGCGCTACGCCCAGGCCTCGACCTACATGGCCAAGCTGCGCGAGCTGATCGGCCCGAGCTTCCCGCTCGCCCTGGCCAGCTTTCCCTACGTCGACTATCACCCGGCCTTTCCGTACTCGGTCTTCCTCGGCCCTGGCGGCGCCCAGTACAACCTGCCCCAGCTCTACTGGAAGACGATCGGCCACAGGGTCGACCTGGCCTTCGTCCGCACCTACGTCTTCAACCGCGCCTACGGCCGGCCGATCCTGCCGATCGGGCAGGTCTACCTGAACCCGAAGAAGCGCCAGATCAAGCGCTTCCGCCGGCTCGCCCGCGCGCACGGCATGGAGGGGGTGAGCTGGTGGTCCTGGCAGCACGCCGGCAAGCGCCAGTGGAAGGCGGTCGGCGGCAAGGTGAAGCCGCTGCCCGGCTACGCCCGCTACGACAGCTTCCCCTTCCTGACTCTCGGCTCCAAGGGGGACTTGGTCGCCTGGGCCCAGCAGCTCCTCGCCGGCGGGGGCTACTACACCCCGATCACCGGCTACTTCGAGTCCCCGACGCGCTCCGCGGTGCTCGCGATGCAGGCCCAGCGAGGGCTGCCCCAGACCGGCAACATCGACGTGCCGACCTGGAACGTGCTGCTCACCTTCCAGCCGGTCGCCGTGCGCTGGACCAGCGGGGGAGCCGTAGCCGCGGGCTCCGGCGCTCTGCCCGAGCCTCGCTCGGCGGTGCTTCCCGCGAAGGGCTACGAGATCCCACCGCCGTCGAAGCGGCTTAGCCGCTGAGGCACGAGCGAGAATCGGGCGCGTGAAGCTCGCGACGATGCTGCTCGCCGCAACCGCGCTCGGCCTCTGGCTGTGGGCGCCGTGGACGGGAGCTGAGCGGGAACGGCCGGCCGCGCTCGCCAAGGCTCCGGGCGAGCGGCCGGCGACCGAGGAGCTGCGAGGCAGCGCCTGCCGGGAGCTGGCGGCGATTGCCACCGGGCTGGCCGAGGGCGAGCCGGCGCCGGACGCCTTCCTGGGTGAACTCGGGCGTCGCGCCGCGGGCATTCGACCCCCTCCGCACGCCTACGGCGATCTCGCCCGCGGCGGCAGCGACGAGATCAGCGGCGGGGGCTTCCGGGCGCGATTCGACGACGGCAGCCCGGGTCAGGCCCGGCACTTCGCGGGAGTGGCTGTCGCGGTCAGCCTGGGCGGCGGTCAAGCGACGCGCCTGATCTCCGCATTCGCCCGTGACGATCCGCCGCGATCCCCGGACGGCCGCCTCACCGCGCAGGCGATCGAGTTCGCCGATCGATTGCGGCAAAGGGACCTCAGCCCCTCCGAGGCACCGCGCTGGCTCCTCCGGCGCCTCTGCCTTCCCCGTCGCTAGCGCCTCAGGGCTCAGGGAGCGAGCCGTTCGAGCACCGTGCCGTCCCGGGCCACCGAGACCACGGTGGGCACGACGGCGACCCCATACTTGCGAGCCATCTCGGGCCGCCTGCTGACGTCGACCTTGATCAGTGGCTCGGTGCGGGCGTTGAGGCGGCGCTCCCATTCGCCGCACTCCGAGCAGAGCGGGTGCGTGAACTCGACGTAGGCGCGCGCGGCGCCATCAAGGCCGCTGAGGTCGGCGGGGTCCATGTGCGAATGGTGCGTCGGGGAGATCCCTCGCAGGCGCGCCCCGAGCCGGTAGAGCTCGCACCCGACGCAGAGGCCGGTCGAGGCGGCGAGCAGGGCCAGGGCCGCGACCATCGAGCCGAACACGATCCCCACCGTCTCGGCTCCCAGCCACCAGGCCGCCGCCGCGGCGGCGAGGAAGCCGATGCCCATCATGTTCGCCAGCCGCGGCGGTCTGGAGTCCTCCAGGGCGCCCTCGCCGAGGCGGGGTTGGACCAGGGTGAAGTAGGCCAGGCAGGGCAGGCAGAAGCGCCGACCCAGGGTCAGTCCCATCAGAATCTGCGCCGACATCAGCGCCCAGGCCAGCGGCCAGCCGAAGATCGCGCCGCTGAGCGCCACCAGGCCGGTGACGCCCTGACTGAAGCGAGGCGCGCGCTCGTCGATCACATCGGTGTCGCGCCAGGGATCGGCGGTTCTGGCTGGGGCAGCCATCACCCTGATTCTGGCAAGGTCCCTCGCTCGGCCGGATGATCCCGCTCAAGGACAACATCCCCACCGACCGGTTCCCCGTGATCACGGTGGCATTCATCGCGGTCAACGTGCTGGTCTTCATCTGGCAGCTCAACTACTCGACCGACCCGCAGCTGAGCCAGATCGAGGGCTACGACGCGATTCAACAGAGCGCCCTCGAGTACGGAGCGATCCCCTACCGGATCACCAGCCCCGGAGAGACCGAGGACTGCGCGATCGGTGCCGTCAACGCTCAGGGTCAGGCCGGTGTGGTCTGTCCGGGGACGGAGGAGTACGCGCAGGCGGTGAAGCGCGGTCAAGGCCGCCCCGGTCTGAGACCGATCCCGCTCGAGCAGGCGGCGTGGTTCGTGACGCTGTTCACCTCGATGTTCATGCACGGCGGCATCCTGCACATCGCCGGCAACATGCTCTTCCTCTGGGTGTTCGGCAACAACATCGAGGACTCGATGGGGAGGCTGAAGTTCGTGCTCTTCTATCTCGCGGCCGGTCTGGCGGCGGTGTACTCGCAGGCGGCCCTGGAGCTTGATTCGACGGTGCCGACAATCGGCGCCAGCGGTGCCGTGGCGGGGGTGTTAGGCGCCTACGCGCTGCTGCATCCGCGCGCCGGGGTGTTGACCCTGATCTTCATCGTCTTCTTCGTCACCGTGGTCGAGATCCCGGCGATGATCCTGCTCGGGATCTGGTTCATCCTGCAGTTCCTGCCGGCGGTGGGCCAGGTGGCGACGCCCGAAGTCGGAGGCGAAGGGGGTGTCGCCTACTTCGCCCACGTCGGCGGGTTCATCTTCGGGCTGGCGGCGATCAAGCTGTTCGCGACGCGAAGGCGCGAACCCGAGCCCCGATTCCCGGTCTACTAGGGATGGATCCGGACCTCCGCACCGCGCTGCTCGGAGTCGGAATCGGCTTCTGCGCAATCTTCGGGGCGCTCACCATCTACGCTGGCGTGCAGCTGGGCGTCGGCCTCTCGAGCTACGGCGATCTGCTCGCCCTGGGCTTCATCGTCGTCTCGTTCGGGGTGATCGCGATGATCGCCGCCGGGCTGATCGGTGCGATCCGCAATCCCCCGCCCGATGAGTAGGCGCCTGCTCGCGATCGCGGCGGCGCTCTGCGTCGGCTTCACCGCGATCGCGGCCGCCATGCTCTGGCCCGATCGAGAGGGCGATCCGACCTCCGTCGATGCCGAGGCCGCCGCGCCCGGCGCCCTCGCCGAGGGCGGGGACGGCGTGGTCGGGTCGGCGACCGCGAGCGAACCGAAGCCCCCCGCCCCGTTCCAACCCGAGCCGAGGGACGAGGTCGGGTCCCGTCCCTTCGCCATCGAGCGCGCCACCGCGCCGCTGCCGGTCCGGGTGAAGCTGAAGAAACCCCCGGCCGCGGGAGTCCTCTTCGACGTCGACACCGGGGAGGTGCTGTGGGCCCGCCGGCCGGCCCAGCCGCGCCCGATCGCCAGCCTGACCAAGATGATGACCGCCCTGATCATCGCCGAGAACCACTCTCCCGACGAGCGGGTCCTGATCGGCCGTAAGCCCCCGAGGGTGGAGGGCTCGCGGATAGGCGTGCTGAAGACGGGCCGCAAGGTCCCCCTTCGCGGCCTCTTCGCCGGCCTGCTGATGGCCTCCGGCAACGACGCCGCCGCCGCGCTCGCTGAGCATGACGCCGGAACGATCGCCCACTTCGTCGCCAAGATGAATCGCCGCTCAGCCGAGCTCGGCCTGAGCTGCACGAGCTTCGCCGGACCGGCCGGGCTGCAGGACCGGGCAAACGGATCCTGCGCCTATGACCTGGCCGCGCTCGCCCGCGCGGCGCTCACCAACCCGTGGATCGCCTCACTCACCTCGCGCCGCTCGGCGAAGCTGCGATTTCCGATCAGGGGCGGGCGACTCCATCTGGCCAACAACCACTACTTCGTGCAGCGCGGGGTCAGGGGCGTCCCGGCCGCCCGGGTAACGGGGGTTAAGACCGGCTACACCAGTGGCGCCGGACGCTGCTACGTGACCACGGCTCGCCTCGGTGGCCGGCACCTCGGCGTGGTACTGCTCGACTCACCCAACCCGCTGAAGCAGGTCCCCCGCCTGCTGAGGGCTGGATTCAGGTCGGCTCCCTAGCCGGCTGCTTCCATGGGCCAGTGGCGATTGTGGGCCCGGAGCGGCTGGTCGAGATCGCCCGCGCCAAGGGCGTGGGGGATCGGCGGGTGCTCGAAGCCCTCGGCGAAGTCGACAGAGCCCAGTTCGTGCCAGCCGAACATCGCGAGCGCGCCTACCGCGACGAGCCGATCCCGATCGCGCACGAGCAGGTGACAACGCAGCCCTCGCTGAGCGCGGCGATGATCGAGGCACTTGCCCTGGCGGGGAACGAGCGCGTGCTCGAGGTGGGGACGGGGCCGGGGTATCAGACCGCGCTGCTGGCGCGCCTTGCGGAACGCGTGTCCAGCGTCGAGCGCTTCGCCGACCTGGCGCAGGCGGCGCTCAACAACCTGGCCCGCCACGGGGTACGCAACGTCCAGGTTGCGGTCGGGGACGGGTCCGCCGGCATGCCCGATCGCGCCCCGTTCGACGCAATCATCGTCTCCGCGGCCTTCACCGAGGTGCCACAGCCTCTCGCCGAGCAGCTCGCCGAGGGTGGCCGCCTCGTTCAGCCGATTGGTCCCGGCGGCCGCGACGACGTCACCCTGTTCGAGCGCCGGGGCGAGGAGCTGAACCGAGTTCGCAGCGTCGTCCCGGCCCATTTCGTGAAGCTGCACGGAGAGCACGGGTTCGGTCGGCACGCCTGACCCCGTTGATTTCGTAGGCTTGGGCGACCGGCGAACTGGAGGTTTGCGATGGAGTCCAAGTCGATTGATCCGGTCGAGTTCCGGGGGACGCAGCGCCGGCAGTGGGACAGCGCCGCTCCCGGCTGGCAGAAGTGGTCCGAGTGGCTCGACAGGGCGGCCGGAGGGGTGAGCGAGCGCCTGGTCGAGCTGGCGGGGGTGCGCGCGGGCAGCCGCGTGCTGGACGTTGCCGCGGGCTACGGCGAGCCCGCCTTGACCGCGGCGCGGGTCGCCGGTCCTGAGGGCGCCGTGGTCGCGACCGACATCTCGGCGGAGATGATCGCCTTCGGCCGCGAGCGCGCTGGCGCCGCCGGGCTCCAGAACATCGAGTTCTTCGAGTCCGATGCGGGCTCGCTGGAGTTCCCCGAGAACAGCTTCGACGCCGCTCTCTCCCGCTGGGGGATCATCTTCGAACCCGACGCCGAGTCGGCGGCTGCCCGCGTCAGGGGGTTTCTGAAGCCCGGCGCGAGGATGGGGATCAGCTCATGGGGCCCGCCTGAGCGGGTGCCGTTCCTCGGGATCCCGTTTGGTACCGCGATGGAGCGGCTGCAAGTGCCGCCGCCCCCGCCCGGGACGCCCGGTCCGCTCTCGCGGCCGACGCCCGAAGGGCTGAGCGGGCTGCTCGAGGGTGGCGGTTTCTCCGAGGTCGAGGTGGAGGAAGCCGACGTCACCTTCGAGTTCACCTCGGCCGAGGAGTTCACGACATACATCAAGGAGATCGCCCCGCCGGTCCGAGCCCTGATCGACCCGCACCCCGCCGAGGTGCAGGAGGAGACTTGGGCGGCGATCACCGAGGCCGCGCGGGAGAGGGCCTCAGACGACGGCACGGTCACCCTCCCGAACCTGGTCCTGATCGCGGTCGGCCGCGCCTAGTGCGCCGGTAGAGCTTTCAGCTGAGGCCGGCCGAGCAGCATCAGGCCCAGCCGAAGAGGGCGCCGAAGGGTCGTATCGGACCTTCCACTTTCGTCACGAAGCTGGGTTGACTCGTAACGCGCTATGCGGACGACTACCGCGCACCAGAGCAGCGCCGCCCATCGATGGAGCCAGCGGGGCTCGAACCCGCGACCTCCCGGATGCAAACCGGACGCTCTCCCATCTGAGCTATGGCCCCAGGGAGGCATCAAGTGTAGGTCGCCTCGGCGCCGGGCTTGTGAGAGACTCAGCTCGCGCTGTAGATCCACGAGGAGGGAGCTTTGGCGACCAGGGCGAAGCAGGCCCAACAGACCGGTCAGGACGACGGCGCGGATCACGGCCCGGAGGCGGTCGAGAAGACCAAGGAGGCTGCGGTCGACGCCGGCAAGGCGAAGCCGGGCCAGCACGCGGAGATGTCGAATCTGGACATCGTCCGCTTCTACTTCGATCGCGCGGTCGAGCGCCTCGAGCTGCCGGACGACCTCCGGGTGGTCTTCTGGGAGCCCTACCGCGAGGTCACCGTGCAGATCCCGATCAAGCTCGGCGACGGCAGGATCCACGTCTTCTCCGGCTACCGGATCCAGCACAACGGTGCCCGCGGCCCCTACAAGGGCGGGATCCGCTTCCATCCCGAGGTCGACATCGACGAGGTGCGCGCGCTGGCCTCGCTGATGACCTGGAAGACGGCGGTGGCGAACATCCCCTTCGGCGGCGCCAAGGGCGGTGTCAACTGCCCGGCCGGCGAGATGAAGCGCTCCGAGGTGCAGGGGGTGGCGCGCTCGTTCATGGACAAGGTCGAGAAGGTGCTGGGCCCGACCCGCGACATCCC
>CAYZPZ010000103.1:0-6709 GCA_964480205.1 uncultured Conexibacteraceae bacterium | reverse complement strand
GGGCGTCGAGGTCCATCTCGGCGACCTCGTAGGAGCGCCCCAGGTGCAGGTAGATGGCCCCCGGGTGGACCGTTGAGAAGGCGCGCTCGGCCTCGACCTGACCGATCATCTCGCCCGAGGAGGCCTCGACCACGGCGAGGCTGTCGGCCGAGGCGGAGCGCAGCGAGATCCGCCCGGCGACGAACTCACCGCTGCGGGTCAGGTAGCGATCCCCGCGGGCACGGCGCAGCTCGCCCATCGTCACCAGCCGCTCGGCCGCCTCTCGCCAGCCCTCCCCGAGGATCTCGTCGTCCTGCGCCAGCCCGCCCAGTGGGGACTCGTAGGCGGCGGCGAGCAGGTGCTGCATCTGGATCTGCTCGGAGCGGTGATCCAGGATTGCCGCCTCGACCGGCCGGGCCAGGAACTCGTCGGGGTGACGGCAGAAGAACTGGTCCAGGGCGTCCTGCCCAGCGACGTAGACCGCCAGGCCGCGCCGACGCCGGCCCGCCCGCCCCCACATCTGGCGCAGGCTGGCCACGGTGCCCGGGAAGTTGACGCAGATCGCCGCGTCCAGCTCACCGATATCGATGCCCAGCTCCAAGGCGTCGGTGGCGGCGACCGCGAGCAGCTCGCCCGAGGCCAGCTTGGACTCGATCTCCCGGCGCTGCTGGGGGGTGTAGCCGGCGCGGTAGGGCGCGATCCGCTCGGCCAGGTGCCCCTGGCCCTGCTCGGCGAGCTTCAGCGAGGCGAAGCGGTTGATCAGCTCGATCCCCCGCCGGCTCTTCATGAAGCAGATCGTCCGCACACCGCGCCCAATCAGCTCGCAGAGCATGTCCGCGGCCTCGGAGACGGGAGAGCGGCGGGTCTGGGTCGCCTGCTCGATCACCGGGGGGTTCCAGATCGCGATCTCGCGGCCGGCCCGTGGGGCGCCGTCGTCGTCGAGCACCTCGAACTCGAGGCCGGTGAGGGCCTGTGCGAGCTCCCCCGGGTTGGCGATGGTGGCCGAGGTCAGCACGAACCGAGGCTCGGCCCCGTAGATCGCGGCCACCCGCCGCAGGCGGCGCAGCACGTTGGCGACGTGCGAGCCGAACACCCCACGGTAGATGTGGGCCTCGTCCACGACGACCCAGCCGAGGTTGGCGAGGAAGTCGGCCCAGCGCTTGTGGTGGGGCAGGACCCCGACGTTGAGCATGTCGGGGTTGGTCAGCACCAGGTTGGCGCGGCGGCGGATCGAGGGCCGCTCCTCGCGAGGGGTGTCGCCGTCGTAGATCGCCTGGCGCAGGTTGGGCGGGGCCAGCTCCGCCAGCTTGCGCGCCTGGTCCTGGGCCAGCGCCTTGGTCGGGTACAGGTAAAAGGCGCGTCGCTTCGGCTCTCGCGCGATCCCCTCCAGGACCGGCAGGTTGAAGGAGAGCGATTTGCCCGAGGCGGTGCCGCTGGTCAGGATCAGCTCCGAGTCGCGGGCGGTGTGGAAGGCCTCGGCCTGGTGGGAATAGAGCGAGTCAACCCCGACGCGCGTCAGCCCCTGGGCGAGGCCGGGATCGAGCTCGGCGGGCAGGTCCGCGAGCTTCGCCATCGTCGCCGGCTCCGAGCTTTCGTCGACCAGCCGACCGTCCTCGCGGCCCGGGGCCAGGGCAGGGTCCCAGGCGCCGCCGTGCACGGTGGTGCCGCTAGCCACCGGTCGCCTCCACCACGTCTTCGCCGGAGGGCGCCCCGGCGGGCCGCGGGCCCACGATCTCGCCCGCGATCCTGATCGCCTGCAGGGCGCTGGGGTCGTGCAGGCGCAGGATCTCGGCGCCCTCAGCGACCGCCAGCGCAGCCGCCGCGCAGGTCGCCCACTCGCGAGCGTCGGCGGGCGCCCGCTCCTCCCAGGAGCCCGCCAGGACCGCGCCGAGGAAGTCCTTGCGTGAGAGGGAGACGTACAGCGGCCGGCCGAGCTCGCGCAGCTCGCCCAGGCGGCGCAGGACCTCGAGCCCGTCGGAGATGCCGAGGTCGAAGTCAAGGCCCGGGTCGAGCACGAGCTGGTTCTCGTCGACGCCGGCGGCGATCGCGGCCTCGATCCGCTCGCCGAACCAGCGCTTCAGATGCTCGATCGGATCCTCGTGGCGGGGCGGCTCGCGCCGCTCCCGGGGAGGCCCGTCGATCTGCATCAGCACGAGGCCGCACCCACTCTCGGCGGCGAGCTCGTAGATCGCCGGGTCGGCGCCGCCGCTGATGTCGTTGATCGCCACCGCTCCGGCCTCCAGCGCGCGCGAAGCCACGTCCGGCGAGAAGGTGTCGGCCGAGAGGGGCAGCTCCGTGCGCTCCGCCAGTCCCCGCAGTGCTGGGATCAGGCGTTCGGCCTCCTCCTCCGCGGGCGCCGTCGGGCCGGGACGAGCCGCCAGCGCCCCCACGTCGAGCATCTCGAAGCCGGTCTCCGCCAAGGCCAGAGCGTCGGCGATGGCCCGCTCGGGTGTTTCGCTGCGGGCTCCCTCGAACATCGAGTCCGTGGTGACGTTGACGATGCCGACTCCGAGCGGCCGCTCGAGCTCGAGCGTCCGGTCGGCGAGCTTCCAGGCCCGAGTCATGGGCCAACGGTAGCCCCCGGAGCCGATCCGCTGGGCCCCGCGGCCGCACGGCGACTACGGTTTCCCCCGATGTCCCTGCGCTGCGTCTACACCGATCTCGACGGGACCCTGCTCGGCCACCACGGCTCGCTCTTCCGCGACGCCGAGGGCGAGTTCTCGATGCTGCAGGCGCGAGCGATCGAGGCCTGCCACCGCGCCGGTGTGGAGATCGTGGTCAAGTCGGGCCGCCGCGAGGCGCAAGTGCTCGAGGACGCGCGGCTGATGGGCCAGACCGCCTACATCTACGAGGTGGGCTGCGGGGTGGTGATCGACGGGGAGAAGACCCTGCTGGTGGGCGAGGCCGAGATCGACGAGGGCAAGACCCTGGCCGAGACGATGGTCGACCGCGGGGTCCCCGAGCTGCTGTTCGAGCGCTTCGACGGGCGCCTGGAGTGGCATCGGCCCTGGCACCGGGAGCGCCAGCTCTCGCTGCTCTTCCGCGGCAAGGTCGAGGTCGACGAGGCGAACCGGGTGATCTCCGAGGCCGGGCACCGGGGCCTGCGCCTGATCGACAACGGCGCGATCTTCCGGTCGATGGAGGGCCTGGCCGGCCCCGCGCACGCGTATCACCTGCTCCCCGAGGCGGCCGGCAAGGCGAAGGCGGTCGCCTTCCACATGCGCGCCCGGGGCTACGCGCCGGAGGAGTGCATCGCGATCGGCGACTCGGTGGAGGACCTGGCGGTGGCCGAGGTGGTCAGTCGCTTCTTCGTCCCCGCCAACGGTCCCGAGCGCGATCCCGGTCTGCGCGAGGCCCTGGCCCGCTACCCGAACGCCACCGTCACCGAGGGGACGATGGGTGACGGGGTCTACGAGGCGATTGTCTCGACGCTGGCCGGAGGGCGTTGAAGGGATCGCGGCCGTGGGGGAGAAGGGGACCCGCGTGACCCCGCGGCTGCCCCTGCGCCCGAAGCCCATGCGGCTGCTCATGCTCGCCTCCGGTCCGGGCCCGGTGAAGAGCATGGACGCGATCTTCACCGCGCTCGGCGACCCGACCCGGCGGCGGGTGCTCGAGCGCCTCTCCCGCGGCGGCACGGTCACCCCCAGCGGCCTCGCGGCGCGGCTGCCGATCTCCCGCCAGGCCGTCTCCAAGCACCTCGGCGCGCTCGAGGAGGCGGAGCTCGTCAGCGCCGACCGGGTCGGCCGCGAGACGCACTACAGGCTGCGAACCCAGCCGCTGAACGAGGCCGCGCGCTGGATCCAGACCGTCAGCGCGGAGTGGGACGATCGGCTCGAGGCGCTGCGGCGGACCCTCGCCCGGGGTCCTGCCCGATCGGGGCTCTAGCGCAGCAGCCGGAAGGCGGCGTGGCGGGCCTTGTTGGACAGCGCGTAGCGCACCCAGAGCATGCAGAGCGATTCCAGCTCGCGCGATGCGTCGATGCCGCCGATGTCGATGACGTCGGACCAGCCGAAGTCGTCCAGGATGCCCATCACCTGGTTCTTCGCCTCGGGGTCCTCGCCGGCGACGAACATGGTCGGCGGGCCGCCCGCGACCTCCGGATCGACCATCTGAGAGTTGTTGACGATGTTCAGGGTCTTCACCACGCGGGCGTCGGGCAGCGCGCGCTGGACCACCTCGCCTCCCGAGTCGGTCGGCCCGTAGGCGAGCGTGGGAAGGCCATCGTCGGACGGCACGAGCGGATTGGTGACGTCGACCACCACCTTCGCCTGGAAGTTCTCCGGTCCGGCCGCCTCGATCGCCGACTCTGCCTCGGTCCCGGTGACGGCGAGCACCAGCAGCTCGCCGAAGGCCGCCGCCTCGGCCATCGTGCCCGCGCTCGCTCCGCGCCCCGCCTCGCCCAGCCATCCCTCGAGCTTTCCGGGAGAGCGCGAGCCGAGCTTGGCCTCGTGGCCGCGCCCGGCGAAGCCCAGGCCGAGCGCCTGCGCCACCGCTCCCGATCCGATGATCCCGACCTTCATCGCCGCATTTCCTCGTCGACCACCTCAGTACCGCCTCGGCGCGGCCGAGCCGCCTCGGACCGCCGCGAGCAGCCGGTCGACCAGGCCCGGGGCGAGGTCGTTGAGGGCGAGCAGTCGCACCTGCCTGGGGATGTGGACCTCGCGACGGTCTGACTCGATTGCCTCGATCGTGGCCTCGGCGACCAGCTCGGGAGCGATCGCGTCGTGAGAGTCGCGCCAGTCGGGAAGCTGCTCGGCCTCGGCGTGCAGCGAGGTTCGAACCTCGCCGGGGAAGACGGTGGTGAGCGAGACCCCGGTGCCCGAGAGCTCGTGCCGCAACGCCTCGGCGAAGCCCTTGTCGGCGGCCTTTGTCGCGCCGTAGACCGCCGCCCAGGGGAAGGCTCGCAGCCCCGCCCCGGAGCTGACCACCACGATGTGGCCGCTGCCGCGGTCTAGCATCGGGTCGAGCACCGCGCGGGCGGTGTTGATCGTCCCCAGCACGTTGGTCCGCACCATCTCCTCATCGTCGTCGGCGTCCTGCTCGACGAAAGGGCCGTAGCGGGCGATCCCGGCGTTGGCGATGGCCACGTCGACACCTCCCGCCCGCTCCAGGAAGGAGGCCACCGCGGCCTCCAGCGCCTCGCGATCGCCGACGTCGGCGGGCAGAGGCATCGCCTCGGAGCCGAGCTGATCGCAGAGCTCGCGCAGCTCGCCCTCGCTGCGCGCGATCAGCCCCAGTCGCGCGCCGCGGTGCGCGAGGGCGTGAGCCAGGGCTCGCCCGATCCCCCGGCTGGCGCCGGTGACGACGACCCGGATGTCGGGGCCGATCCGCACGTCGCGCATCCTCTCAGAGGCGCGGCCCCTCGCCTATGATCGCGGCCGGTGAGCACCGAGCACGCCACAGTCGCCGAGGAGGAGTACCTGCAGACGATGTTCTGGCTGCAGGAGGCCGGGCTGGAGATAACCGGCGCCAACATCGCCCGCGCCATGCAGCTCTCGCCGCCGACCGTGCACGAGATGATCGGGCGCCTGGCCGAGGACGGCTACGTCGAGCGCGGCGAGGACAAGTCCCTCGCCTTCACCGAGAGCGGGCGCAGCGAGGCCGAGGCGGTGGTCCGCCGGCACCGGCTGATCGAGCGCTTCCTCACCGACGTGCTCGGCATCCCCTGGGACGAGGTCCACGAGGAGGCCGAGCGGCTCGAGCACGCGATGTCGCCGGTGCTGGAGGAGCGGATGCTGGCCGCGATCGGCGACGCCAAGACCTGCCCGCACGGCCATCCGATCGTGGAGGGAGCCCGCGAGGAGGGGGTCCTGCTCGCCGACGTCGAGCCCGGCGCCAGCGTCCGGATCCTGCGCTTCGAGAACGAGGCCGAGGAGATCCTCCACTACCTGAAGGGCACCGGCCTGCGCCCCGAGCTCGATGGCACGCTGGAGAGCTCGGACTCCGACGAGGTCGTGGTCAGCTCCGACGAGGGGACCCACCCGATCTCCCGCAGCGTCGCCGAGACCGTCTCGGTGCGCGCCGATCCCGCGCCGCCCTCCCGGCCGCCACTACCCGACCAGCTCGTCATCTCCAGCGACCGCTACGGGCGGTAGCGGGCGAGGAATTCGGCTCCGCCGCGGGAGCTTAGTCCCAGGCAAAGCGAAGGCCCGGCGCGGGGCCGGGCCTTTCGCGATTCCGTAATCCGTCGGGCGGGATCTGCTCGATCAGGACCCCGGCGGTCCGCCCGGGGTGCCCGAGGGCTTGCCGCTCGGGGCTCCGGCGGGCGGACCGGCGGGGGTGCTGTCGGGCTTGCCGGTCGGGGTTCCCTCCGGCTTGCCGCTCGGGGTGCCCTCCGGCTTGCCGGTGGTCACGCCCTCGGGGGCACCGTTGCCGGCACCGGCCTGACCGCGCCCGGGGAACTCCTCGGCGCAGGCGGCTGCGGGGTTCTTGACCCCGGCCTTGGCGTTGGCCGCCACGCACTGACCGAAGGAGCTGGCCAGCTCGGACACGCACTTGCCGAAGGAACCGTCCTCCTTGCTCTCGCCGGCGCACTGCGCGGCGAATGTCTCATCGCTCTTGCCGCTCTCGCCGTTGCCGTCCTCGCCGTTCTGGCCGTCAGAGCCCGGCTTCAGCTCCGCGCAGACCTCGGCGGGGTTCTCGGCGCCGGCCTCGCTCTCCTCGGCCACGCACTGCCCGAACGAGCTCGCCTCGTCAGCGACGGTGCTCGGGTCCTCGGGCGGCGTGTCGA
>CAYZPZ010000102.1:0-6713 GCA_964480205.1 uncultured Conexibacteraceae bacterium | reverse complement strand
CCGCCTTGACCACGGTCTGGCCGGGCTTGAGCGCCTCGGAAACCTCGGCGCCCTCCAGACGTTCGCGCAGCGAGGCGGTGAAGTCCTTGACCACCTTGAAGTTGACATCGGCCTCGAGCAGGGCCAGCCGGACTTCGCGCAGGGCCTTGTTGACATCCTCTTCGGAGAGCTTGCCGCGGGAGCGGATCTCACCGAGCACGCCCTGAAGGCGCTCTGAGAGCTGATCGAACATGGGCAGCTGAGGTTAGAGCCCGCCTCCGCCACGCACGAAGCCGCTGCTCAGGGGCAGCGGTTGATTCGAGCCCGCGCGGGCTCGAGGTGCTTGCTGCCGCGCACGTCGGCGTTGGGCCGGCAGCGACGCCGCCGACCCCGCTTGCGGCCGGCTCGGGACGCGGCAGCATCCCGTGCTGCCGACTCACTGGCCTTTGCGGCGAACGCCGCCAGCAGGCGAGGGGCGGGGTTGACGGGGCTGCCGTAGCGACGGGCCTCGAAGTGCAGGTGGGGCCCGGTCGAGAACCCGGTCGACCCGACGTGCCCGATGTGGGTGCCGCCGACTACCCGTTGGCCGGGCACCGCGTCGACCGAATCGAGGTGCCCGTACCAGGTCTCGAAGCCGAGCCGGTGCCGAATCACCACCAGGTAGCCGTAGCCGCGGCTGTTCCAGCCGGCGAAGGAGACCACGCCCCGCCCCGCCGCGGTAACCGGATCGCCGGTGGCGGCGGGGTAGTCGAGCCCGTTGTGGAAGCGCCCGGCCCTCCAGCCGAAGCCGTCGGTGAACGATCCGCCGACCGGGGGGAGGAAGCGAACCGGGTCGTCGATTCGTGCGCTGATCCGCCGGCGCCTGAGGGCTCCCAGCACCGCGGGTCCTGCGATCCCGTCGCGGGCGAGCCCCGTCCTCCGCTGAAACGCCCGAACGGCGGCCTCGGTGCCGGGACCGAAGCCGCCGTCGATCCCACCCTGGCCGAAGCCGCGGATCCGGAGCAGATACTGCAGTGCGGCCACGTCCCAGCCGCGATGGCCGCGGCGCATCGGGCGGCTGCCGAGTCCGGGGCGGCCGCGGCTGCCGAGCGCCCGCCGCGTCTGGGGCCCGGGGATCCCGTCCACGGTCAGACCCCGGCGACGCTGAAATCGCCGAACGGCGTCGGTCGTCCATGGGCCGGCGATCCCGTCGACGGCGTGGGAATAGAGCCCGAGCGCGCGCATTCCCACCTGCAGCGCGGCGACGTCGCCACTACCGGCACGGGCGAGATCCGCCGGGGCGACGCCGACGAGGGCCGCGGCGGCGCCGAGCACGGCCAGTGACCTTGCGGCTCTCGGGGGCACTTACCTCAGGTTCCCCCGACCGCGCGCGAGAGCTGGGAGCCGGCTTGCAGTCAGGGACCGGGGACGGCAGGCTCCCAGCTACTCGCTCAGCAGCGCCCGCGCGAACTGCTCTGGGTCGAACGGGCGCAGGTCCTCGAGCGCCTCGCCGATCCCGATCAGCTTCACCGGGATACCCAGCTCGGAGGAGATGGCCAGCGCCACCCCGCCCTTGGCGCTGCCGTCGAGCTTGGTCACCACCGCGCCGCTGACCTCGGCGGCCTGCTGGAACTCCTTCGCCTGGCGGACGCCGTTCTGGCCGGTGGTAGCGTCGATCACCACCAGCGTCTCGTGCGGCGCGTCCTCGATCCGCTTGGCGATCACCCGGCGGACCTTGGCCAGCTCCTCCATCAGGTTGGCCTTGGTGTGCAGGCGGCCGGCGGTGTCGCAGATCACCACGTCGGCGCCGCGGGACTGAGCCGCGGCGAGGGCGTCGAAGGCGACCGCGCCGGGATCGCCGCCCTCGATGCCTCGCACGATCTCGCAGCCCGCGCGCTCGGCCCACTCGGCGAGCTGGTTGACGGCGGCTGCCCGGTAGGTGTCGGCGGCCGCGACGATCACCTCCAGGCCGAGCTCGCGCTGCAGGTGCCAGGCGAGCTTGCCGATCGTGGTGGTCTTGCCCGTGCCGTTGACCCCGACCACCATGATCACCGCGGGGTGAGCGCGCAGGTCGATCCTGCGAGCCTGCGCCCCGTCCGGCGAGGCGGTCTCGGCGAGCAGCTCGCACAGCCGTTCGCGCAGTGAGTCCCCACCGCTCACCTCGCCTGCCTCGGCCTCGTCCTCGAGCCGGCGGACCACCGCCGCCGTGGTTGGCGCTCCCACGTCGGCGAGGATCAGCGCCTCCTCCAGGCGCTCCCAGGTCTGATCGTCGATCGGCCCGCTGACGCTCGCGGCCAGCTCCGCGCCCAGTGCCTTGCGGCTGCGCGAGAGGCCCTCGCGCAGCCGCGTGAACACGCCGACGCGATCGCCCTCCGCCTCGGCCGCGGACGCCACGTCCCGATCGCCGAGGTCGAAGGCGTAGCGCCAATCGGCTTCCACGCCGCCACGGTAGCGGCGGGACGGCTTCGCTGTCAGTCGCGGCCACGAGCGGCCGCCCCTCACAAGTCGCGTCGGGCTTCGCCCTCCGCTCCGAAGTACAGCGGCCTTGTGGCCGCTAGGCCGCTTCGGCCGCCGCAGCCTCAGGCGGCGGGACCTCGCCGGCCTCGAGGTCGCGGTCCTGCGGGAGCTTGCGGGAGACGACCTTGGTGATCCCGTCCCCGCCCATGCTGACGCCGTAGAGGATGTCGGCGGCGTCCATGGTGCGCTTCTGGTGGGTGACGACGATGAACTGGGAGCGCTCGGAGAACCGGCGAACCAGGCGCAGGAAGCGGTCGAGGTTGATGTCGTCGAGCGCCGCCTCGACCTCGTCCAGGATGTAGAAGGGGCACGGCCTCGCCATCAGCACGGCGAAGACGAAGGCGAGCGCGACCAGCGACTTCTCGCCGCCCGAGAGCAGCGAGAGCCGGCGGGTGGACTTGCCGGCGGGGGTGACCTCGATCTCGACCCCCCAGTGCTCGTCCTTGGGGGCGCCGTAGTCGTCGGCCTCCTCCGGGGCCACCGCCTCGGCGTCGCCGTTCTGCTCGGGGGCGGGCCTCGGGCCCACCTCCAGCTTGCGCAGGCGGCCGCGCCCGCCGGGGAAGAGCTCCGCCACCATCTCGGAGAAGTTCCGGGCGGTGGCCTCGAAGGTCTCCTCGAAGGACTGGGCGATTTCGCGGTCGGTGCGACGGATCAGCGACTTCAGCTCCCCCAGCGCCTTGTCCAGATCCTTGCGCTGCTCGGTCAGCTCCTTGACGTGCTCGGCGCCCTCCGCGTACTCGCGCTCGGCCAGGGGGTTGACCGGGCCGATTTGCTCGCGGCGGCGCGCCAGGCGCTCCAGCTTCACCTCGATCTCGGTGCGCTCGGCCTCGGGGAGCGGCGTCTCCGCCGCCGACAGCTCCTGCTCGAGGCTGGCCGAGAGCCGGGCCAGCTCCCGCCGGCTCTCGTCACGGCGGTCCCGTAGCTGCGCGGCCTCGACCTCGGCGGTGGTGAGCGCCTCGGTGACCTCGCGCATCTCCCCCTGCAGCGCGAACTCCTGCTGCGAGCATTCCCGCAGCTCGGCGGCCACCTCCCCGCCCGCCTCGTCTGTGGGCGACGACAGAGCCTGGGCGCGGCGCTCGAGCCGCTCGGCCACCGCGATCAGGGCCTCCCGGGCCGCGCCGAGGGCCGGCAGCGTCTCGGACTCCAGGCTGACCCGCTGCTTGAGGCGCTCGGCCTCTGCAAGCCGCGCCTGCCGGGCGCGCTCGGCGGCCTCCGCGTGGCGGCGCTCGGCGGCCAGCTCGGCCTCGAGCTGGGCTCGTTTGACCGTGGTGGGCCGCTGCTCGTCGCGCTCGGCGCGCTGCTCGGCGAGCCAGCTCGCGCGGTGTGCCTCCTCGGCGGCCTCGTCGAGGCGGCGGCGGGCGCCGCGCGCGGCGTGGTCGGCCTCGTCGCGGCGAGCGCGAGCGCTCGCCAGCCCCTGCTCGGCGCGCTCCAGCTCGCGCTCGGCGCGCTCGAGCGTCCGCTGGCGCTGGTCTGTCCGCGAGGCAAGCTCCTCCCGCGCCGAGCGCGCGGCCAGGGCCGGATCGGTGCCCTCGCGCGGCAGCCGGCGAAGTTCGCCGGCCGAGGCGTCCAGGGCCTCGCCGTCGACCGTAACCGCGATGCCGCTGAAGTCGTCGGGCAGCCCTGTGAGATCGTCGACCAGCCAGGCGTCGGCGAGCAGCCGCTCGGCAATCTGCCCCGCTGCACCCTCGGCCGCGACCAGATCGAGGAGGGAACGGGCGCCCTCGACGGGCGGCTCGCTCCGGCGGCTCGGGGCCGGCCGGGCGACCAGGGCCCGCGAGGCGCCCTCCACACCTTGCAGCCGACTGACCCCCTCCTTCACGGAGGAGACCACCGCGGCCCGCAGACGCTCCCCGAGCGCGGCGGACAGAGCGCGCTCGATGCCGGGGCCCGTCTCGATCATCCCCGCCAGGACCTCCTCGCCGCCCTCCATCGCCGCGCGGGCCAGCTTCGCCTCGACCGCGCTCAGCTCTCCCTGCAAGGAGGCGAGCCGGTCCTTGGCCTTCTCGGCCTCGGCGCGAGCGGCGTCGCGAAGCTGGGTGGCGCGCTCCAGGGCCCGCTGGGCCTCGGTCGCCTCCTCGAGCAGCCCGGGGAGCGCGGACTCGGTCTGGGCGCGGGCGCGCTCGGCCTCGGCGGCCTCGGCGCGAAGTCTCTCCAGCTCGCCGCCGGCGCCCTCGCCGCTGAGCTGGGCCAGCTCGGCCTCGAGCTCGGCGACCCGCGCCGCCGCGGAGGCCTCCAGCTCCGGTGCGGCATCCAGCTCCGAGAGGCGCAGCTGGCGCTCGGCCAGCGCCGCGCGGAGCTCGCGCTCCGCGGAGCTGAGGGCCTCGGCCCGTGCGCGCACGCGCTCGACCGCGGCCCGCGCCTCGGCCAGCCGCTCGCCCTGGCGGCGGCGCTCGTCCTCGCCGGCGGCGACGCGCTCCTCGATTGCGCCCCGGCGCTCGCGCACCTCCGAGAGCCGGGCCTCGACCGCGTCGCGCCTGCTCCTGACCTCGCTCAGGCCGGCCTCGGCCGCGGCCAGGCGCTCCTGGTGCTCGTGCAGCGCGCTCGCGGTCAGGCCGGCGCGCAGCTCGTCCTGCTGGCGGACCAGCTTGGCGGTGCGCTCGGCGGCCTCGGCCTGGCGCTTCAGCGGCCGCAGCCGGGAGCGGGCCTCGCGCTCGCCGTCGAGCGCACGCTCCAGGTTCTCGCGGGTGCGCTCCAGCTTCAGCTGGGCGCGGTGCCGGCGCTTGCGGTGCTTGCCCAGGCCGGCCGCCTCCTCGATCAGCAGGCGGCGGTCACGGGGCTTGGAGTTGACGATCGCCTCCACCCGGCCCTGGCTGATCACCGAGTGCATCTCGCGGCCCATGTTGGTGTCGGAGAGGACCTCGAGCACGTCCGCCAGGCGGCACCGGGCGCCGTTGAGCCGGTACTCGCCCTCGCCGTCGCGCTCGATTCGCCGGGTGATCGAGATCTCGCTGAACTCGCTGGTCGCTCGCCCCTCGGAGTTGTCGATCACGACCTCGACCTCGGCGAAGCGGCGGCGGGACTGTCCCTTGCCCCCGGCGAAGATCACGTCACGCATCGAGTTGCCCCGCACCGCGTTGGGCCGCTGCTCGCCGAGCGCCCAGAGCACGGCGTCGGTGATGTTGGACTTGCCGCAGCCGTTGGGGCCGACGATCACGCTGACCCCCGGCGCGAAGGTGAGCCGGGTGCGGTCGGGGAACGACTTGAACCCCTTGAGGTTGATCTCCTTCAGATACATCTGCTCTCACTCAAAGGCTCGCGTCCGGCTCGGACGCGAACGCGGTCACCCACGAAGTCGTGCCAGCGCCCGCTCCGCCGCCGCCTGCTCGGCCTCCTTCTTGCTTCGCCCCGAGCCCGTTCCCAGCTCCTCACCGGCGGCAGTGGCCCGGACATCGAAGCGGCGGTCGTGCGCTGGACCCGCCTCGCGAACCACCTCATAGCTTACGGTGGCGCCGTCTCGGGCGAGGCGCTCCTGTAGCTCGGACTTGAAGTCGAGGCGCTCGCGGCGCGCGTAGTCGATCTCCCCCGCGAAGGAGGCGAGCACCGCCGGGACCGTCGCCTCGTAGCCGCGCGCCAGATAACAGGCGCCGATCATCGCCTCGCAGATCGAGGCCATGGTCCGCTCCGAGGCGACCAGGGTCTCGACCGGAACCCCGGTGCGCTCCTGGGGAGAGGTCTGCCGCAGCCGCTGTTCCACGCCTAGCCCCCGGGCGACCGCGGCGCAGGCGCGGCCACTGACCGCCTGGTTGTGGATCTTCGTCAGCTCGCCGATCTCGGCGCTGGGCAGGGACCCGAACAGCTCGCTGGCCACGGACAGCCCGAGCACGCTGTCGCCGAGGAAGGCGAGCCTGCCGAAGCCGGACGTCCGGCGCTCGACCCAGGAGGAGTGCGAGAGGGCCTGCCGGCGCAGCTCTTCGGGGATCTCCTCGAACAGCTCCGCCAGCGTGGCGGGGCCTTGACTCATCGCTCCAGGGCCATCCCTCCCTAGCTCGAGCTCGCCGGGACGCGAGCGCTGACGAAATCGACCACGTCGCTCACGGTCTGCAGCTCGGCAGCGTCCTCCTCGCTCACCCTGATCCCGTATCGGTCCTCGAGCTCCATCACCAGCTCGTAGAGGTCGAGCGAGTCCGCGTCGAGATCCTCGCGAAAGCGGGTCTCCGGGGTGACCTTCTCGGGGCTCACCTCCAGCTCGGTGACCAGGTGCTCGCGGACGAGCTTCATCACCTCATCGCGCTCCATCG
>CAYZPZ010000101.1:3378-6728 GCA_964480205.1 uncultured Conexibacteraceae bacterium | reverse complement strand
GATCGGCAAGCTCGCTCAGGCCCTGATGCACGGGGCGCGCGTGATCGCCCTCGAGGGCAACTTCGACCAGGCGCTGGAGATCGTCCGCGAGCTGGCCGAGCGGCATCCGGTCGAGCTGGTCAACTCCGTCAACCCGTACCGGATCGAGGGCCAGAAGACCGCCGCCTTTGAGGTTGTCGACGAGCTGGGAGAGGCTCCCGAGGCGTTGGCGATCCCGGTCGGCAACGCCGGCAACGTCACCGCCTGGTGGGCCGGATTCCAGGAGTACCAGGCCGCCCCCGTGCTCTACGGCTTCCAGGCCGAGGGTGCGGCTCCGCTGGTGGAGGGGCATCCGATCGAGAACCCCGAAACGGTGGCCTCGGCGATCAGGATCGGCAATCCGGCGCGCTGGGAGGAGGCGATGGGTGCCTTCACGGCCTCCCGCGGGCGGGTCGCGGCGGTTTCCGACGGCCAGATCGTCGACGCCTATCGCCTGCTCGCCTCGACCGAGGGCGTGTTCTGCGAGCCCGCCTCGGCCGCCTCGGTCGCGGGCCTGCTCGCCCATGGGCTGCCGGTCGCCGACGGTGCCGACCCGCCCCGCAGCGTGGTCTGCGTGCTCACCGGGCACGGGCTCAAGGACCCGGACACGGCCCTCGGCAAGGCCCCTGCGGTGATCGGCTGCAAGCCGGACGTCGCGAAGGTGGAGAAGGCGGTCTTCGATTAGCCGAGGCGAGCAGCCGGTCCTCTACCGAGCGGTTCTCCTGGCCGCCGGCCTGTTGGTGCTCGGCCTGCTCTTCCGCGAACTGGTGACGCTGCTGGTCGGCGTCCTGGTCACGGTGTTGTTCTCGATTCCCGTGGCCGCGGCGGCTACGCGGCTCGAGCGCCACCGGGTGCCGCGGCCGCTCGGGGCGCTGCTGGCGATCGTCGGCATCCTCGGTGTGCTCGCGGGCGTGATCGCCCTGATCCTGCCCACCTTCATCGACCAGGCCGATGAGTTCATCGACGCCGTCCCCGGCATGGTCGACGACATCGAACGGGAGGTCACCGATCTCACCGGAGCCGAGCCGGGGGAGGTGGGCGAGGAGATCCAGAGCCACCTCCAGGACATCGCCGATGACCCCGCACAGCTGGTCGGGCCGATCGCGGCGATCGGACTGGGGGTGGCCGGGTTCCTCGCGGCGACGGTGCTCGGCCTGATCACCGCCTACTACATCGCGGTGCGCCCCCAGCCGCTGATCGACGGCGCGCTAGCGCTGTTTCCCCCGGCCCGCCGGGAGTGGGCGCTTGCCGTGGGCAACCGGATCCGCACGGCCTGGATCGGCTGGATGAAGGGCGTAGTGATCGACATGCTCGCCAACGGGCTGATGATCTACGCGGGCCTGTCGCTGATCGGGCTGGACTTCGCGCTCGCCTTCGGCGTGCTGGCCGGGCTCTTCACCGTGGTGCCCTACTTCGGGCCGATCGCAGCGAGCATCCCCCCGATCGCCTACGGCCTGGCCCAGTCGCCGGAGCAGGCGCTGCTGGTCGCGATCACCTTCCTGATCGTCCAGCAGATCGAGGGCAACCTGACCATCCCCCTGGTGATGGCGCAGACGGTGCGACTGCATCCGGCTCTGATCGCGATCGGGATCGTGGTCATGGCCCAGCTGCTCGGCTTCGTCGGGCTCTTCGTCGCGGTCCCCATCCTCTCCCTGGTGGTGATCGTGGTCGACGAGATCTGGGTCAAGCCGACCGAGACGCGCGCCCAGCCGCAACCCCCGTAAGCGCCGGGCCGACCGGCGCGCGCGTCGACAACCCGACTCAGGCGGACTAGAGTCAGTCGCACTTCAACGCGACGCCGCCGGTGCGCGACAGAAAGCGAGGGGAGAAGTGGGGCTCTTCAAGGGCATGAAGGACATGGCCAAGCTCACAAAGCAGGCCAAGGAGCTTCAGCGCCAACAGCAGCAGGAGGCCGGCTACAAGCCGGGGTTGGGCGGGACGATGAAGCAGATGGGAGACCTGGTCAGCGACGCCACCGAGCAGGTCGGCCAACTGGTCTCACAGCAGGGCGACCAGCGCCGCATCCTCGTCGAGGGAATCTCGGGTCAGGCCGTGGTGGTCGGCATGGGAACCCCGGACCGGGGGGCGCAGCGGTACAACCTCGACCTCGATCTGGAGGTCCATGTCTCGGGCCGCCAGCCCTACCGGGTGGCCAACCAGTACATCGTCCCCGCGGCGGTCCCGCTCGGCCCCGGGGTGTCCCTTCCGGTGAAGGTCGATGCCGAGGACCGCGCCAAGATCGCGATCGACTGGGACAACGCTCCCAGGGGACCGGCCGCCGGCGAGGTACGCCCCGCCGGGGACTCCGCGTTCACGCCGGCGCCGAGCCCGAGCGCAAGGGCGGGGGGAGGCGATTCGGCCGGCGAGCTCGAGCGGCTGGCAATCCTGCGCGACTCCGGGGCGCTGAGCGAGGCCGAGTTCGAGCAGCAGAAGACGAGAATCCTCGGCAGCTAGGGCCCTGCGGCGGGGCGGGCGTGGGTACCCTGGTGCCCATGGCCGTGCAGCCGAAAATCGAGTTGCTGTGGTGGGAGGGATGTCCCTCCTGGGAGCGTGCCCTGGCGCGTCTGCGCGAGGCGATGGACGAGCTCGACCTCGATCCCGACGCGGTCGAGGTGCGCGAGGTCGACACCACCGAGGCCGCGGCGCGCGAGGAATTCGTCGGCTCGCCCACCATCCGGGTCAACGGGGTGGACGTGCAGTCCCCCGGCGAGGCGGAGCCGACCGGCTTGACCTGCCGCGTCTATCGCCGGCGCGACGGGGGCATCTCGCCGCTGCCCGATCCCGAGGACCTGCGCGAGGCGCTGGCCTCAACACGCGTCTGAAGGCCCGTCATGGGTAGGTTGGGGTTGCGATGAGGGTCTCGATCGGAGACAGGGCTCCCAACTTCGAGCTGCCGGCCGCCGACGGCGGCCACCACGCGCTGGACGACGACGGCGCGAAGGCGACACTGGTCTACTGGACCTGCAACCACTGTCCCTATGCGCTCGCATGGCACGAGCGAATGCTCCAGGTGGCCCGAGACTACGCTGCGCGCGACGTCCGTACGATCGCGATCAACTCGAACGACGCCGCACGCTATCCCGCGGACTCCTTCGAGGCGATGGCCGAGCGGGTCGAGGCCGACGGCGGCTGGCCCAATCCCTACCTCCACGACGAGAGCCAGGAGGTCGCCCGGGCCTGGGGGGCGGAGAAGACGCCGCACCTGTTCGTGCTCGATTCGGAGCTCAAGCTGCGTTACCGCGGCGCCCCGGACGGTGACTACGAGGACGCCTCGCAGGGGGCCGCCTGGGTTCGCCAGGCGCTCGACGCTGTTCTGGACGGCGCGGACCCCG
>CAYZPZ010000101.1:0-3278 GCA_964480205.1 uncultured Conexibacteraceae bacterium | reverse complement strand
AAGATGACGGCGCGCCGCCGGCTGGTCAGGGTCCCGGCCTCCTCCGCCAATCTGGGGCCGGGCTACGACGTGCTGGCCGCTGCGCTGGCTCTGCATCTCGAGCTCGAGGTGGAGGAGACCGGCGCGTTCTCGATCCAGGCCGAGGGGTTGGACGTCCCCACCGACCGCTCCAACCTCTGCGTGCGGGCGTTCGAGGCGCTGCGGCCGGCCGATCAGATCTCCTTTCGCATTCGCAGCGAGATTCCCGTCGGGGCCGGCCTGGGCTCGAGCGCAGCCGCGATCGTCGCCGGGCTGATGGCGGCCGACCATCTCTACGAGATGGCGCTCGAGCGCGGCGACCTGCTCGGCTTCGCCGGCCGGCTGGAGGGCCATGCCGACAACGTGGCGGCGGCGCTGCACGGCGGGTTCGTGGTCTGCACCCCGGGCGACGGGGCGGTCACCCGACTGGACCCGCCGCAGGGGATCGAGGCGGTGCTCGTCGTTCCCCCGGAGGGCGTCGCGACCAAGCAGGCGCGCAAGGCGATCCCGGCGAAGATCCCCCATGCCGATGCGGTCGGAAACGTCGCCGCGGCCACCAAGCTGGTGCTGGGGATCGAGCGCTCGGATCCGAGCCTGATCACCGCCGGACTGGCTCCGGGCACCGAGCGCCTGCACCAGCCGCATCGCGCCAAGCTCTATCCGCGCTCGATCGAGCTGGTCGAGCAGGCGACCTCGCTGGGCGCGCTCGGGGCGAGCATCTCGGGAGCGGGGCCCACGGTCCTGGTCTGGTCGTTCTGGCAGAGCACCGGGGACGTGGTCGGAGCCCTGCGCGAATGGGTCGCCGACTGGGCGGAGGTTCGCCGGGTTCCCTTCTCGGCGATGGGCGCCGACGTCCCGGAGCTCTGAATCCGGCCGAGATAGGGTCGCGCGGACAATCGAAGCGAGAGGAGTCGCGTGGCCGACGGATACACGATCAAGCACTGGGATGAGTTCGAGCAGATGGAGGGCTCGGGCGGCGCCACCTGGCGGCTGGCCCGGAAGTCGCTGGAGGGGCGGGCCTTCGGCTTCAACGTCATCGACATCGAACCCGGTGGGGCGATCCCGGCCCACAACCACGCCGGCGACAACCAGGAGGAGGTCTACGCGATTCTCGACGGCGAGGGGGTTTTCGTGGTCGAGGACGAGGAGCATCCCGCGCCGGCGGGCAGCTTCGTCCGTCTCGCCCCCGAGGTCAACCGCACTATTCGCAACCGCTCCGACGCGGTGATCCGCTGCCTGGTGATCGGCGTGCCGATGGAAAGCGGCTACCGGCCGATGTCCTGGGGCTGAGCGCCCTAGGAGAACTCGTCCAGGGACTCGCGCTGGCAGCGAAGCTCGTGGTCGCGATCCTTGAGGGGGACGCCGGACTCCCCGGTAACCGCCTCGTTGTGCCTGATCTCGACGATCGCCCGGAAGCGCTCCGTATCCGAGCCGGGGCCATCACCGTTGCCTGAATCCTGCTCCCTGCTACGGCTTCCGCCCTTCTCCACGCGGAATTCCTCCTCGCGAATATTGCTTACTGGCTTGGTCAAGAATGCTTTCGTCGGATTATAAGCAGACGCTTACCTTTGTCAATTAAGAACACGCGCGCGCAGGAATCGTTGCGCCGAGACGTATACTTCTGCGCTCCGTCGGTCCAACCCCGTCGCGCGCCCGCTCGAAGAAGGCGCGGAAACCGGGAGGTCACAACCAGTGAAGCGCTATTCCCCTGAGCGGGCCTATCGTCCGCTGGTCGCACCGCCCTCCGTCGAGGACAAGGACGCGTGCGCGATCTACGCCTCGGTGCGCAAGGACGCGACCCCGAGGCACGAGCCGATCACGCTCGCCCTCAGCTCTCTGCAGAAGATGCTCCACCGCGCCGGCAACGTCGACGGCGAGGGGGACGGCTGCGGGCTGCTGCTCGACATCCCCACCAAGATCTGGGCCGAGGAGGTGCGCGCGGGCGGGCACAATCCCTCGCTCGCGCTCGACGACGCCTTCGCGGTTGCCCACGTCTTCGTCGAGCGCTCGGCGGATCTGGACAAGATTCGCCACGATGCCCACGAGATCCTCGGCCGCGCGGGCTTCAGGATCCTCGCCGAGCGAGTCGGCGCCGTCGACTCCGCCGCGCTCGGGCCGACCGCGCGCGAGGAGGAGCCTCACTTCTGGCAGCTGGCTGGACTCGTTCCCGAGGCCGCGGGCGCCGACCGCGCCCTGTTCGGGCTCAAGGTCGAGCTGGAGGAGAAGCTGGGCGTCCACCTCGCCTCCTTCTCGGGGTCCACCTGCGTCTACAAGGTGATGGGCGCGCCCAAGGTGCTGGGCGCCTACTACCCCGACCTCACCGACGAGCGATACGAGACCGTCGGCTGCTTCGGGCATAACCGCTACTCGACCAACACCTGGCCCTCCTTCACTCGGGTGCAGCCCTTCGGGGTGCTCGGCCACAACGGCGAGATCAACACGATCGAACAGCTGCGCCAGGAGGCGCGGATGCTGGGGGTCCCGATCGGCGAGGGCAACTCCGATTCCCAGGATCTGGACCGGACGATCGAGACCCTGGTGCGCCGCGAGGGGCTTTCCCTCTCCGAGGCGATGGAGGCGGTGGTTCCCCCGATCGTCGACGAGATCCAGGGCCTGCCGGGCGAGCTCCACTCCTTCTACATGTACCTGCGCCAGGCGATGGGTCCCTTCGCGCAGGGTCCGGTGGCGCTGATCGCGCGCCACCGCGGCGAGTGCGTGTTCTCCGCCGACGCGCTCGGGTTGCGGCCCCTGTGGCAGCTCGAGTCCGACCAGGATTGGGTGTTCAGCTCCGAGCCGGGGATCGTCGCCGTGGAGCGGATGGTCTCCGAGCCCAAGCCGATGGCGCCGGGCGAGAAGTTCATGGTCCGGATCGATCGCGACAAGCGCCGGGCGACCCTGCATCCGCACCACGAGATGCTGCGCGAGGTGCGCAAGCGCTGGCTGGCCCGCACCGGGGCCGAGGCGGCCGGGCCGTATGACCGCGCGATCGAGACCGGTGGCCCGCTGGAGGGCACCGAGATCCCCGGATACAGCGCCGCCGGTCCTGCCGAGCCGGTCAAGGTGTCCGACCGGGTTCTCGCCGGGTTCGGCTGGCAGCGCGACGACGTCAAGCTCGTGCAGCAGATGGCCTCCAACGGAGCCGAGCCGATCGGCTCGCTGGGCTACGACGGGCCGCTCGCCGCGCTCTCGCCGGAGCGCCAGAACCTCGCCGACTACTTCAAGGAGACCGTGGCGGTGGTCACCAACCCGGCGATCGACCG
>CAYZPZ010000100.1:0-6825 GCA_964480205.1 uncultured Conexibacteraceae bacterium | reverse complement strand
TGACGCCGTGTTTCCAGCCACCGTGGGTGAGCGCCTCGATCACCGACTTGTAGGCGTCCTCCAGCTTCACGTACTTGCCGACCAGCGCGATCCGGACCTTGCGTTCCCGGGACGCGTCGGCGCGCTTGATCAGCTCCTCCCACTCGCCAAGCTCGGGAGCGGGGGCATCCTCCATGCCGAAGTGGTCGAGCACCAGGTCGTCCATGCCGTCGGCCCGGAAGAGCAGGGGCACCTTGTAGATGTTGTCGACGTCGCGGGCCGAGACCACGGCGTCCTCCGGGAGGCTCGCGAACAGCGCAATCTTGCGGCGGATCTCGCGGTCCAGCCCCTGCTCGGAGCGGCAGACCAGGGCGTGGGGCTGGATCCCGATCCGGCGCAGCTCGTTCACCGAGTGCTGGGTGGGCTTGGTCTTCATCTCCCCGGCGTGGCCGATGTAGGGGACCAGGGTGAGGTGGATGAACATGCAGCGCTCGGGCCCGAGATCGGTGTAGAGCTGACGGATCGCCTCGAGGAAGGGCAGCGACTCGATGTCGCCGACCGTGCCGCCGATCTCGGTGATCACGAAGTCGACCGCCTGGGACTCGGCGACGATCAAGATCCGGTTCTTGATCTCGTCGGTGATGTGGGGAATCACCTGGACGGTGGCGCCGAGGTAGTCGCCGCGGCGCTCGCGGCGGATCACCGAGTTGTAGACGGCGCCCGCGGTGACGTTGGAGGCGCGCGAGGTGTTCTCGTCGGTGTAGCGCTCGTAGTGGCCGAGATCGAGGTCGGTCTCGGCCCCGTCCTCGGTTACGAACACCTCGCCGTGCTGGAAGGGGCTCATCGTCCCGGGATCGACGTTGATGTAGGGATCGAACTTCTGCAGCTGCACCCTGAAGCCGCGACTGACCAGCAGGCGGCCGATCGAGGCGGCCGTGATCCCCTTGCCGAGGGACGAGACCACGCCCCCGGTGACGAAGAGGAAGCGCGTATCGCCTGGCGTCAGCTGACTCATTCCCTGCCGAGCGAGTCTAGCCAGTCGATAAGCGGAATCCCGCTAGGTTGGGCCCGCCGATGGGAAAACCGCGCATTCTGCTGGTGCCTGAGTTCAGCGAGCTCGAGTGGACGATCAAGCCGCGCCTGGAGGAGTGGGCGGAGGTCGCGGCATACGACGTCCCCGGCGTCGGGGACGAGTCCGTCTCCGACGAGGAGCTCGAGCGGCTTGCGGCGGACGCCGACTACCGGCGCTCGCTCACCGCCCAACGCGGACTCGAGGAGATCGCCAGGCGAGGCTGGGACCGCTGTCTCGTGGTCGGGGACAGCACCAGCAACATCCCGGCTTGCCAGCTCGCAATCGAGCGGCCGCAGGCCGTCTCAGGTCTTGCCCTGGGCCACGCCTGCCTCTCGCTCGAGGGCGAGGGCGCGGACGCCCCCGTCAACGAGGAGGTTCGGCAGGCGCTGGACCGGCTCGTCGAGCAGGACCGCGGCGAATTCGTCAAGCACGCCATCAACCAGCTCACGGGCGGGGCCTATGACGAGGAGCTGAGCGCGCAGATAACCGAGCGTGTGCCGCTCCGCATGCTCGCCGGTGGCTGGATGCAGGCCGGGGGACGGCGGGTGGGAGAGATGCTCGCCGAGCTCGACTGCGCACTGCTGCTGGTCGAGCACCTCGGCTGCCTGATGTACACGCCGGAAGGATTCGCTGAGGCCGTGGCCGCGTTCCCCGCTGCCCGCGCCCACTCGATCGTGGGGAAGCCCAGCGTCAGCGCCGAATTCGCCGATCTGCTGCGCGAGTTCTGCGCCTCGCTTCCGGCGGCGGGCTAGACCGCTCAGCGCGCCCGGCCCAGCGAGTCGAGCTGCCGCAGCGGCGGCAACCGCCCGATCGCCGCCGATATTGAGCGAAACTCGGCGTAGACGGTGAGCGCGAGCACAAGGGCGAGCGCGACCAGGCGGCCGGGGTCCGACAGCGTGGTCACCAGCCAAACGCCGATCAGCGCGCCGATCAGGTTGGAGCCGGTGTCGCCGAGCATGGCCCGCTCGCGCAAGGTGAAGTAGGCGCCCACCGCGACCGGGCCGACGAAGAGGCCGAGCAGCTGCAGCGGCTCGAGCGTCCAGTAGCCGAGGCAGAGCCCCGCCCCGACCAGGGCCAGCGCCTTCTCGGCGCGGCCGGGGCGCAGGTCCAGCAGGTTGGCGAGGTTGGTGGCGAGCAGCAGCAGGGCGAGATCGACCAGGTAGTCGAGCGACTCCCGGCCGAGCCCCGAGGTCGCGTAGGCGGCCAGGCCCAGGGCACCCAGGGCCTTCACCGCTCCGGCCGAGAGCCGACCCGAGAGCACGACCCGGGCGTGCCCGCGCCACCCCCGGGCGGTGTCCCCCCGCTCCCCCCGCCCGATCGCGTCGTCGAAGAAGCCGAGGAAGGCGACCCCGACGACGTAGGCGAACCAGCGGCGCAGCTCGGGGTCGAGCAGGTCCAGATCGGCGCGATCGTCCAGTGGGGCCAGGGGCGCCAGCGCCAGCAGCGAGGCCGCGATCAGCACCGCACCCAGGGGGAACGCGAGCCGCCGGCCTCTGTAGTTGCGGCGGGTCATACCAGCCTCCCGCAGGGCCCGGACGCCGGCCGGAACCACCGCCAGCGCGACCGCCGCCGAGGCGAGCAGCGCGACCCAGTCCATCAGGGGGCGGAGCGGCGCATCAGCGACCAGGCCGCCGGAGCAACTCGGGGAGCAGGCTGTTTGCGGTCTCCTTGATGCCGAAGTTCCCCTCGGCGCCGAGCAGCGCGAAGACCAGCGCGGCGCGCCCCGAGGTGAGATCCACGCTATCCACCGTGGTTACGTCGAAGCGGGTGAAGAAGGGGATCGCGGACTCCTCGGCGGTGCTGCGCTCGACGGCGACCACCTCGCCCGGGGAATTGGCCAGTCCCTCGACCAGCCCGGACTCCAGCGCCTCGGCCCGCGCCTCCTCGGCGGAGTCGAGCTCGGCTCGGGGGCCGCGCACGACCACGGCGCCGCCGAGGCGGCCCGGCTCCCCGCTGGAGCGGGCGAGCAGCTCGTCGCGCACCCTCGGCAGCTGGTTCCCCCCCGCGGTCACAAACTGCCTGCCGAGCGCGCGCCCGAGCTCGCGCATCGCGTCGTTGTCGTCCTCCAGCGTCGCGAAGCGCGGGCCGAGGTTGGACGCGAGCGAGGCGGCATTCGGCGGCAGGCGGACCACCGCGACCTGCGCCAGCTCGGCTCCGGCGGGCTCCAGGGCGTCCTCGATGTCGGCGGAGAGCTCCTCAGGAAGGTCACCGAAGGCGATCACGCCGATCCGCCGCTCGTCGAGGGCGTCGGCGACCAGCGCGGGGTAGGCGCGGCGGGCGAAGGCCCGCTCCCGGTCCAGCTCTACGCGGAGGTCGTCGGCCTCACTGCGGGCTTGCTCGATGTCGCCCTCAAGGCTGGCTCGGAGGTTCTCCTCGGTGTCGGAGAGCAGGTTGTCCCCGAGCCCGGCACCGATCAGGATTCCGATCGCCAGCGCCAGGAACACCGCCGCCAGCGAGGCGGCGTGATAGCGGGCGCTATAGCCCAAGGATCACCTTGATCTTCAGCCAGAGGAGGTCGACCAGGTTCTGCAGCGCGGGTGTGGTCATCACCACGATCGCAAGCAGCAGCACGAAGGCCCCGAAGAAGAGGCTGAGGTGCCGCAGGCTCAGCCCGGGGTTGTAGAGGCGGCTCACCCCCTTGGCATCGACCAGCGTCTCCCCCACCCGCAACCGCGTCAGGAAGGTCGATGACATGCCGCGGCGCTGCTTGTCGAGGAACTCGACGAGGTTGAAGTGGGCGCCCACGCTGACGATCAGCGAGGCGCCCTTCTCGGATGCCAAGAGCATCGCCACGTCCTCGCTCGTGCCGGCGGCGGGGACGGTGGTGAAATCGAGCCCCAGCTCGCGCAGGCGCTCCGCGCCCGGGGCGCGACCGTCCGGGTAGGCGTGGACGATCAGCTCGGCGCCGCCGCGGAGTGTCTCCTCGCCGGCCGAGTCCATGTCGCCGAGCACGATGTCGGGGCGGAGCCCCTCCTTGACGATCGCGTCGGCGCCACCGTCGACCCCGACCAGAATCGGCCTCATGTCGCGGATGTAGGCGCGAAGCGCCCGCAGGTCCTTGAGGTGATCGGTGCCGCGCACCACGATCAGCACGTGCCGGTCCCGGAAGCTGGTTCGGGTGTCGGGCAAGTCGATCGTCCCCGAGAGCAGCTCGGCCTCCTCGCGGATGTGGGCCATCGTGTTCTCGGTGAAGTCGTGCAGGGCGAGATCGATCCGGCGCCGCTGCTGGTCGAGCTCGCGAGCCAAATCGTCGGCCTGCAGCACACGGCCTTCGCCGACCAGCTCGCCGCCGACCAGCACCCGCCCGCCCTGGAGCTCCACGGCGTCGCCATCCCTGATCCGCTCCATCAGTGCGGGATCGGGGACGTCCACGAGCGGGACTCCCGCGCGGACCAGCGTCAGCGGGCCGGCGTTGGGATAGCTCCCGTCGGAGGAGGGCGAGACGTTGATCACCGCCCTCACCCCGCAAGCGGCGAGCTCCTCGGCGGCGATTCGGTCGAGGTTGCGATGGTCGATCACCGCGACGTCCTGGGCGCCGAGCTTCTTGACCAGGTCCTTGGTGCGCCTGCCGAGGCGGGCGGTGCCGTGGATCGCGGCTCCCTCCCGTCGTCCATTTCGGGTAGGCCGAAGCGCGCGCGCCAGGCTGCGGCCGCTGGTGATCGCCATCGCGGCCATTATGGGGGACGGCTTCGTCACACGAGACGGCCCGCGTACCGGGTCAGGATCGCACCGGTCACCGCCGTGACCAGCACGTACGCGGCGACCATCGCTCCGAGCGCGGGCTCGATCCCCGCGCTCACACCGAGGCCTGCGATCACGATCGAGAACTCGCCGCGCACGATCAAGATCGAGCCGGCCCGCGCCGCTCCCTCGATCCCCGCGCCGTCGCGCCGAGCGGCCCAGCTCCCCATCGCATACTTGGATGCGCCGGTGACCAGCGCGAGTGCCACCGCGGGCAGCGCGACCTCGCCGAGCCTGTCGGACTCGATCTGCAGGCCGAAGAAGACGAAGAACGTGGCGGCGAAGAGGTCGCGCAGGGGACCGACCTGCGCGCGCACCCGGTCGACGAGAGCCCCCGAGATCGCGATCCCGACGAGGAAGGCCCCGACCCCCGCCGACACCTGGATCCGTTCCGCCGCGCCCGCGACGACCAGGACTACACCGAACATGCCGAGCAGGAGCACCTCGTCCGAGCGGGAGGAGACCAATCGGTGAAGCCCGCCCGGGAACCGGACCGCCACGACGAGAAGAAGAAGCGCCACCGCGACGGCGATCGCGACGGTGCGAATCGCCTCGAAGGCGGCTCCGCCGGCGAGCAGGACCGTCGCCAACGGCAGGTACAGCGCCATCGCCAGGTCCTCCATCACGAGCAGCGAGAGCACACTCGGGGTCTCGCGGTTACCGATCCGGTCGAGATCGGTGAGCAGCTTCGCGATTATCCCCGAGGAGGAAATGTAGGTGGCGCCGCCGAGCAGGAAGGCCGCCTCGAAGGACCAGCCGAGCAGGATGCCCGCCCCGAGCCCGAGGCTGAAGTTGAGCGCGAAGTCGGCGACGCCGACCGGCATGTTGCGGCGCAACCCTCGAACCAGCTCGTCCGCGGAGTACTCCAACCCGAGGGTGAAGAGCAGAAGGACCACGCCAATCTGCCCCCCGACCTCGATGAACTCCGAGCTGAGGTCGAAGGGGTCGAACAACCCGGCGACCACACCGCCGACCAGATAGAGCGGGATGACCGAGAGGCCGATGCCGATGCCGATGCGCGCGAGCAGAGCGAGGGCACAGAGCAGGGCCCCGAGCTCCAGCAGGAAGCCGCTCTCGCCGCCGGCGGCAAGGGGTGGCGCCAAGGACTCAGCCGCTCAGGACTCGCCGCACAGCTGGGTCAGTTGCCTGAGATCCTCGGCGCTCATCTTGGCCAGGACGCGACAGCGATCGGGATCCGTGTGCTCGTAGAAGACGAGCTCCCGGGTGCCGTCCCGGTGGCTGATGATCCCGATGCGGTCGCCGGACTCGGTCACGAAATCTCGTCGCTCGCCGAGTCCCGGCAGCGGGGTGTGCTTGATCTGAGCCATCGCTCAAGTCTGCCAAACCCGGATGCGCTCGCCGCGCGCACGGTCGCGCGAGGAAGGGACACGGGCGATTCAGCCGTCGTGCCGCCTAGGCGGCTCGCAGCAGCTCGCGAGCGTGCCTGCTGGCGGTCTCGTCGCCGCGGTCGGCACCGAGCATCCGGACGATCTCAGCGATCAGCTCCTCCCCGTCCACCTCGCTCACCTCGGCGGTGGCCCGCTGGCCGACGGTTTCCTTCTCGATCCGGAAGTGGGTGTCGGCCACCGAGGCGACCTGTGGCAGATGGGTGATGCAGAGCACCTGGCGGCCCTCGCCGAGACTGCGCAGACGCTCACCAACCGCCCGGGCGGTGTTGCCGCCGATCCCGGCGTCGATCTCGTCGAAGACGAAGGTGGCGGCGCCCGCCCGGGCGCCCTGCCCGGCGAGGGCCAGCATCACACGCGAGAGCTCGCCTCCCGAGGCCGCCTCGCGGAGCGGCGAGACCGGCATCCCGGGGTTGGTCGCGACGCGGAGCTCCACCCGCTCCGCCCCGCTCTGGCCGAGGCCGTCGGGATGCGGATCGAGCACTACCTTCAGCCGCGCGCCGCTCATCGCCAGCTGCTCGAGCTCCGACGCGACGCGCTTCTCCAGCTCGCGGCCCGCCTCGGCGCGGCGCTCACTCAGCTCGGCGGCGAGCTCGGTCCGTCTGGCGCCCACCTCGGCCAGCGCCC
>CAYZPZ010000099.1:0-6859 GCA_964480205.1 uncultured Conexibacteraceae bacterium | reverse complement strand
ACCGTGGACCTCTCGGCGCCCCCCGACGGCAGCCTCGCCTTCGACCAGGAGTCGGAGACCGCCAGCGCGGGCTCGATCACGGTCAACTTCGACAACCCTGCTGCGATCCAGCATGACGTCGTGATCGAGGACCAGTCGGGCACCGACGTGGGCAGGACCGACCTGATCTCCGGTGGGGAGACCTCGACCACGGTCAACCTCGAGCCCGGCACCTACACCTACTACTGCAGCGTCCCGGGCCACCGAGACGGCGGCATGGAGGGCACGCTCACCGTCAACTAGCGGAATGGGGATGGCGGGCGGGTCCTGACGGCTCCGCACATGCACCCACGCAAGAGCGCGGGCGCATGTGCTCGCCGCCACCCGCCCGAACATCCGCCGCAGCCGACGGTGCCCGGGCCCAGAGCCGGAGCGACTACTCCGGCAGCGCGCGGCCGACGGAGTCGGCTACGCAGCATGGCTTGTCCGAGCCCTCGAGCTCGACCGTGAAGCGGGTGACGATCTGGAACCAGCCGTCGCTGACATCGTCTATCTCGGTCACTTCGGCTGTGGCGCGAATGCGGGCGCCGGCCGGGACCGGGGCCGGGAAGCGCACCCTGTTCCAGCCGTAGTTGACGCCCAGCTTGAAGCCGCTCGAGCTGATCAGCTGGCGCCGCAGCCCGTCGATCGCCGACAGGGTCAGGTTGCCGTGCGCGATCGTGGTGCCGAACG
Source organism: uncultured Conexibacteraceae bacterium (assembly GCA_964480205.1). GTDB lineage: Bacteria > Actinomycetota > Thermoleophilia > Solirubrobacterales > 70-9 > CAYZPZ01. The sequence goes on along the minus strand of CAYZPZ010000099.1, from coordinate 6,148 downwards.
GACTCTCGCGCTCGGCGCGGTCTGTGTCGACGTGGATCCACTGGTCGTCGCCCGAGAGCTCGGCGAAGGAATCGATGTCCTCCTGGGTGATCCGCCGCCAATCGCTGGGCCCGATCGTCGTGCCCTGAAGCTCCCTCAGGCCCTCGATTCCGTTCACCTCGACGACTGCCATGGAGAGCAGCGTAACTGTGTGATCACTTGCAAACATCCCGGGAAGTTGCTTTTTGCCTCCAACGGATATAGATAGGGGTGACAGCGGGCCCGGAGCGTCGATAATGGAAGGGCCCCACTGACTGACTAGGAGAGGAGACAAAGAGCATGCGAGGTCTCAACACGAAGGGACTCCTCGCTATCGGCGCCAGCCTCGTACTCGTCCTCGGCGTCGCCGCCTGCGGCGACGACGACGATGACGACGGGGACGGCGCCGGCGAGGCGCAACTCGATCTCGTGATCGGCGATGCGATCCCGCTCACGGGTGATTTGTCCGACTTCGGCCCGCCCGGGCAGAAGGCGGCCAATCTCGCGATACAGCAGCTCAACGACGCCATCCAGCAGGCCGGCGTCGAGCACAACGTCAGCATCGTGCATGAGGACACCGAGACCAACCCGCAGGCCACCGTGCAGGCGGCCCGCAAGATGGTCGACTCCGACGGCGCGAGCTGCATCGCCGGGGCCTGGGCCTCGGCGGACACGATCCCGCTCGGACAGTCGGTGGCGATTCCGGACGAGGTCCTGCAGATCTCGCCCGCTTCGACCAGCGACGAGATCACCGGTCTGGACGACAACGGGCTGGTCAACAGGACCGCGCCGCCGGACTCGTTCCAGGGCCCGACCCTGGCCGACGCGATCGCCCAGGACCTGGGCGGCGCTGAGGGCAACACCGTCAACATCGGTGCCCGCAACGACTCCTACGGCGAGGGTCTGGCCGGCACCTTCGGCGACGCCTGGGAGGAGCTGGGCGGAAGCATCGGCGAGGAGGTCATCTACGACCCCGAGCAGCCGTCCTACAACTCCGAGGCCCAGCAGATCACGTCCGGGAACCCGGCCGCGATCGTGATCATCGATTTCCCGGAGACCTTCACCAAGGTCGGTCCGGCGCTGGAGCGCACGGGCAACTGGGATGCGTCGAAGGCATGGGTCACCGACGGTCTCGTGTCCGGTGACCTGATCGAGGGGCCCACTGCTCTCGCCCCGCCGATCATCAACGGTATCCGGGGCACGGCCCCCGGTTCGCCCGATGAGGGTGAGGCCTCGACCGCGTTCGGAGAGCTCTACGACCAGGCGCAGCCACGGAATGTGGACCGCCAGGTCTTCGACTCTCAGAATTTCGACGCGGTGATCCTCTGTTACCTGGCCGCGGTGGCCGCTGGTTCCACCGATGGGCAGGAGATGGCGGATGCGCTGATCGACATCACCGCGCCGGGCGGTACCGAGTACACCTGGCAGCAGCTCCCCGAGGCGATCGAGGCGCTGCAGAACGGCGATGACATCGATTACACCGGCGCCTCCGGTGCGATCGACATGGACGAGAACGGCGACGCCACTGCGGGCGTGTACGACCTGTACCGCTTCCAGGATGGCAGCCTGGACACCTTCGACGAGGTCGAGGTGGTGGTGCCGGAGTAAGAGGCGATCGAATCCGGCTCGTTCGAGCCGCAGATGCGACGGCGGCCGGGGCCCTCGGGTCCCGGCCGCTTCGCGTCAGGGGCTTCGCTTCAGGAGGCCTCCGGCTCGTCGAAGCGGGCGGTGCCCCCCAGGTACAGGTCGGCCACCTTGGGATCCTCGAGCAGCTCCTTGCCCGCCCCCTCGAACCGGTTGCGTCCGACGTCCAGCACGTAGCCCCGGTTCGACATCCCGAGCGCCCGGCGCGCGTTCTGCTCCACCATCACGATCGTCACCCCGTTGCGGTTGATCTCCTCGACCTTCTCGAAGATCGCCTCGACGAAGGCCGGGGCCAGCCCCGCCGAGGGCTCGTCCAGCAGCAGCACCTGCGGGTCGGGGATCAGCGCGCGCCCCATCGCCAGCATCTGGCGCTCGCCGCCGCTCATCGTCCCCGCCGTCTGGCCCCGCCGCTCGCCGAGGCGGGGGAAGATCTCGTAGACGGTGTCGATCCGCTCTCGCGTCCGCCCGCGCTCGAGCGCGCCCATCTCCAGGTTCTCCTCCACGCTGAGGCTCTGGAAGATGTTGTCGAGCTGCGGCACGTAGCCCATCCCCCGCCGGGTGATCATGTGCGGTCGCAGCCCGGTCAGCTCCTCGCCGCGGAGGCTGACCCGTCCCTGTCGCGGCGGCAGCAGGCCGACGACCGACTTGATCAGCGTGGACTTGCCGGCGCCGTTGGGGCCGATCACGGTGACTATCTCGCCCTCCCTGACGGCCAGGTTGACCCCGTTGAGGATGTCGACCTCGGGGACATAGCCGGCGATCAGATCGTCGACCTGCAGCAGGGCGCCGTTGGCGGACTCGGGGCTCACTCCGGAAGCTCCTCCTCGGCCGCCGTGTCGGCCGCCCCGCCCAGATAGGCATCGATCACGCGCTTGTCGGCGCGCACCTCGTGCGGCTCGCCGGTGGCGATCACCCGCCCCTCGGCCATCACCACCACCGTGTCGGAGTGGTTCATCACCACCTCCATGTCGTGCTCGATGAAGAGGAAGGTGACGCCCTGCTCGCCGCGCAGCCGCTGCATGTGGTCGAGCAGCCGCCGGCCCAGGGTGGGGTTGATCCCCGCCATCGGCTCGTCGAGCAGCAGCAGCTTCGGCTTCGCCATCAGCGCCCGGGCCAGCTCCAGCAGCTTGCGCTGGCCGCCCGACAGCGTGCCGGCGTAGTGGTCGGCGAGATCGGTGAGATCGAAGATCTCCAGCAGCTCCATCGCCTCGGCGCGGACCTGCCGCTCGCGCTCGCGCACCGCCCGCGGCCTGAACAGGACGTTGCGGATCTGCTCGCCGGGCTGATCGGGAGCGGCCAGCATCATGTTGTCGATCACCGGCATCGCCGCCAGGGCCTTGGTGATCTGGAAGGTCCGCACCATGCCCCGGCGTGCGATCTCGTAGGAGGCCTGGCGGAAGAGCTGCTGGCCGTCGAAGCGGACCGAGCCGCGGTCGCCGCGGTAGAAGCCGGTGATCACGTTGAACAGGGTCGTCTTGCCCGCGCCGTTCGGGCCGATCAGGGCCGTGATCGAGCCCGGCGTCACGCCGAAGCTGGCGCCGTTCACGGCGAGGATGCCGCCGAAGTGCTTGTGGACGTCGGCGACGTCGAGCAACGGCGCCTTGCCGTTGCCGGCGGGGTCCGCCTGCGCTGTGGCCTTATTCGCCAAGGACCATCTCCTGGCGCTTGCCGAACATTCCCTGGGGGCGGAAGGCCATCAGCCCGATCAGCAGCAGGCCGGTGATCGCCAGGCGTAGCGCGGCGATCCGCGTCTCGGTCACCGGCGGGTCGGGCAATTCGATGAAACGGGTCCCCTCGAGCACGAACCAGAAAAGGATCGCCCCCACGAAGACGCCCTTGTAGTTGGCCATCCCGCCCAGGATCAGGACGCTGAAGGCGAAGAAGGTGACCAGCGGTTCGAAGTTGACCGGGTGCAGGGTGGCCAGGTTGAGGGCGAGGAAATAGCCGGCGACCGAGCCGAGCAGCGCAGCGATCGCCAGCGACTGCAGCTTGTAGAAGAGGGTGTTCTTGCCCAGCGCCAGGGCGGCGTCCTCGTCCTCGCGTATCGCCCGGAGCACCCGCCCCCACGGCGATCCTTGGATGTAGATCAGCGACACCGTGGCGAGCCCGACGAACACCCAGATGACCAGCAGCAGCGGGAACAGCGAGGGCGGGTCGGCCCAGAAGCCCTCGACGAAGCCCTCGATTGAACCCTCGACGCCGCGCCAGGCGTCCGGATAGCAGTTCGAGGGGTTGCCCTCCTCGCAGAACAGGCCCTGGTTGCCGCCGGTCAGGCCGCGCGCGTTCTGGGCGACCAGGCGCACCACCTCGGCCATCGCGATCGTGGCGATCGCGAAGTAGTCGGCACGCAGCCGCAGCGAGGGCAGGCCGACCAGGACCCCGAACAGCATCGTGATCAGCGTCGCCGCCGGCAGCGCCAGCCAGAAGCTGAAGCCGGCCTTGAGCACCAGGATCGCCATCGAGTAGGCGCCGATCGCCATGAAGGCGGCCATGCCGAAGTTGACGATCCCCGTGAACCCGGTGTTGAGCTGCAGGCCGAGCGCCGCGAGCGAGTAGATGCCGGCGACGACGCCGACGCTGACCCAGAAGTTGACCTGGGTGAGGCTGGCCAGGTCGATAGCAAGCGGCGCCAGGGCGGTGGGGTCGAGGCTCATACCGCCTTCGCCTTCCCGAAGATCCCCTGCGGGCGGATCACCAGCACGATCACCAGCACCAGGAACCCAACCGCGACCTTCCAGCGCGCGTCGATCACCAGGGTCGACCACTCGGTGAAGACCCCGATCACCAGGCCGGCGGCAAGCGCGCCGAAGGCGTCGCCGATGCCGCCCAGGATCACCGCCGCGAAGATCGGCAGCAGCAGCTCGAAGCCCATCTCCGGGCGCAGGTTGGTGATCGCGGCCGCCAGCACACCGGCGAGCCCGGCGAGGCCGCCGGCGAAGATCCACGTGTAGAGGATCACCCGGCGGGTGTCGATCCCGGCCGTCTCTGCCAGCTCCAGGTCGTCTGAGAGCGCGCGCATCTGCTTGCCGAGCACGGTGAGGCGGAGCATCATCCCGACCGCGATCATCACCGAGATGCCGACGACCACCGCGATCATCTCGGTCTGGCCGATCCGCAGCCCGAGCACCTCGACGGTGCTGATCCTGTCGACGTCCAAGGTGCGGATCGAGGTCCCCCAGAACCACTGCACCACCGCCCGCAGCAGGAAGGCGAGCCCGATCGCCATCAGGAGCAGCTGAATGAAGCCGGCGTGCTTGGCGCGCATCGGGGCCCAGAGCACGCGCTCGAACAGCAGCCCGATCAGTGCGGTCATCAGCATCGCCCAGAACACCGCCACCACCAGCGGCGCCCCCCAGGTGACGTTGACCAGGAAGGCCATGTAGGCGCCGAAGGTGAGGAAGTCGCCGTGGGCGAAGTTGACCAGCCTCAGGATCCCGTAGACCAGGGTCAGGCCCACCGCCCCCAGCGCGTAGATCACTCCCAGCGAGAGCCCGTTCAACCCGGTCTGGGCGACGTCGTGCAGCCCGTAGGCCCCGACCAGGACGAAGAAGATCACGGCGAGCACCGCCGACGCTCCCCAGGCGGGATTGCTCCGCAACCTCTCCTCCATCCGCTCCCGGAGGGCGGGTGGCGAAGCCGAGGCCATCTGACCGGCTTCCATCAGCCCCTTATCTACCCCATTTGCGGCGCAAGCGGGCTACCGATTTGTTGCAAGTCGCCCGCTGAGCACGAGCGGAGGCGACGGCGCCGTCGCCTACTCAACCAGCCGCACCTCCAGCGGCGGGGCCAGGATCACCCCGAAGCCATCCAGCAGGGCGAGGATGCGGGCGACGTAGGCGCGGGTTTCGGGGTAGGGCGGCACGCAGTGACAGCCGCCGACCGCGCCGGGCCCGGCGTTGTAGGCGGCCAGCGCCAGCGGGACCGAGCGGAAGCCCCGCAGCAGGTCCGACATCAGGTGCGCCTGCGCGTCGATCGCGGCGACCGGGTCGAGCGGGTCGCGCAGGCCGTAGGAGGCGGCGGTGCCCGGCATGAACTGCGCGATGCCCTGGGCGCCGGCCGGCGAAACCGCGCGCGGGTCGAACCCGGACTCGGCCTGCAGCTGGGCCGCCAGCAGGGCCGCGGAGACGTTCCACCGCGAGGCCGAGCGCAGCAGCGGCGCACGGAAGCGGGCGGGGACGAACGCGGGAAGATCGCTCCCGCTTCGCTCGCCTGCTCCGACTCCGCCCCCCGTCCGAACCCCACCCGTATCTCCAGCGGCCGAGCACGGCGGAGGCGGTTTCGAGAAGCCGTAATGCCAAGGTTCCCAGCTGTAGCGCTGGACGAAGCCGAAGCGCCGCGCCTTGGCAGCGAGCCAGCCGTAGGCCGAGGGTGGACCGAGGTCGAGCTCGGTGGCGCAGCGATGAAGCGAGCGGCCAGGCGGTGCCACCCAGCGCGGATCGGGATGACGCTCGAACAGCCTCGCCTGCTCGGCGTCGGAGCGAAAGCC
>CAYZPZ010000098.1:0-6910 GCA_964480205.1 uncultured Conexibacteraceae bacterium | reverse complement strand
TAGATCATTGCTTCCCGCCCGACTCAGTCATCCAGCGGACCCTAGCGGCCCCCTGCCCTCCCTTCGCTTCAGCTCCTTGGCCGAGCCCTCAGCCAGCTCCATCAGCCAGGGAGCAGCTCACGGGGTGTAGCGTTCAGCCCCTGAGGGAGTCCGATCACAACCCGCGTCTGCTGGCGATCCCTGGCTGCCGTCCGAGCAGGAAGGCGCGGTCCCGATGAGTGTGGCGCCGCGCGAGACAGCGGCCCGGCTGGGCGAGCGTCTGCTGAAGGCGGCCCCTCCGCGGGTGCGGGAGAGCTATCCGCTGCGCAGGGCCGGGCGACGGCTTTTGCTGCGGCCGCCCTGGATGGAGGTGCCGGAGCGACCGATCGGCGCCAAGCTCGAGCTGACCTACCACTGCAACCTGCGCTGCTCGTTCTGCTACACGGACTCGCCGCGGAGGACGCTGGCCCGCACTGCGGAGATGGGGGACGCCGAGTGGCGCGAGATCGTCGAGCAGACCATCGAGCTCGGCGTGATCGAGGCGGTGGTCACGGGCGGAGAGCCGCTTCTGCGACGGGAGCTGACTCTGGACGTGATCGACCGCCTGACCTCGGCGGGCGTGATGACCGTCCTCAACACCAACGGCTGGTTCGTCGACGAGGAGGTCGCGGAGCGCCTGGCATCCTCAGGTGCGCGGGTCCATCTCTCGATTGATGGCGTCTCCGCCGAACTGCACGACGCCTCCCGCGGCGTGCGGGGAAGCTGGCGACGCGTGGTGGAGGCCCTCGACATGCTGCTCTCCCGCGGGGTCCGGGTGCAGGTGGTGCACGTGGTGACCCCACGGAACGAGGCGACCTTCGGAGAGCTGCTGGAGCAGATGCGGCTGCTCGGCCCCAGCTCCCTGCGGATCGCGCCCGTGGGCAAGATCGGAGCGGCGTCGCGCGGCGGGGAATGGGCGGTCGACCTGCCTGCGATTCAGCGGGCGGTGTCCCGGTTTGGGTCGCCCCCGCGGCCTCGGGTGCTGATGGGTGACACCGTCTCGGGCAGCGTCTTGGCAACGGAGAGGGCGCCCCGATCGTTCCTGGTGCGACCCAACGGAGCCTTCCTCGCCGACTCCCAGCACCCGTTCTCCTTCGGGCACGCGGCGCGACAGCCCCTCGCCGAGTGCTGGGCGGGGCTGCGGGAAAGTTGGCGCAGCGAGCGGATCGAGGGTTGGCGGCGGGGTGCACGGAACCCGGACCACGCCGCGGCACGCGACCTGGTCGCCTATCGGGACGAAGAGGAGCCGGTCGCGGGGATCGCCCCCAAGCGCGGCTCGACCAAGAAAGGGGGGAAGGAGCTGGAGAAGGCGCTCGAGCTGCTGGCCACCAAGGCGCCGGACTTCCCGGCGGATCGCCGCGGGGATGTGGACTCGGCCTGGGATCGGGCGCGCGAGCTCGCGCTGCGCAGGCGATACCGTCTGGCGCCCGTCCGCTGGAGCGGGAGTTCGGGCGGCGAGCGGATGGTCAGGGTGATCGCCAGCGGTCAGGTGCGAGCGCTCAACTCGAGCGCCGGCCAGGTCATGGATGCCCTCGATGGCGGAAGCGCCGAGGATGCAATCCGCGCGCTGCTTCGGGCCAACCCCGGGATCGATCGTGGCCAGGCCGAGCGTGACGCCGTCACCTCCATCGGGGCGTTGGTCGAGGCGGGGATCGCGGTCCCGGCGCTCGCCCCGCGCGACGACCTGGCGAGGGCGGCCGACGAGGGCAGCCTCAGCGGGCTGCCCGACTAGACCCCTTCCGTGGGGCGCGGTGCCGGCTAGGCTCGCTCGTTCTCGATTCGGGCGGCTCCCGCGTCGAGCAGCCCACGGACGAAGGCGGCGGTGTCGTCGGCAGCGCGCTCGGAGCTGACGTCGGCCTGCGCGGCGAGATGCGCGCCCAGCTCGGCGAGGGTCCTTGGCTTGGCGAGGGCCTCCCAGAGCATGCCGCCGGTCTCATTCAGACGCAGGTAGCGGTCACCCTCGGGATCGAGCATCACCGTCTGCCCGGACAATGACTCGACGATCAGACCCTCCTGGCGGGCGATTCGAGTCTGAGGATTAAACGGCTCGGGCACAAGTCGGGAGGCTAGAACACGACGTGCCGGTGGCGGGGCGGGCATTATGGCGCCCCATGGGGAGCATCCATGGATTCGAGATCGACTCTGACCGGGAGCTTCGACGGGTCCCCTCCGGCCCCGGGCCCCTGGGGACCGTGCAGATACGGGCCACCTCGGAGAGACCGCTCGATCACAACTGCGAGCTGCTCCACCTGATCGCCAGCGCGGAGGGGACGGTTTGGTGTGCGCTCGGGCGCAGCGATGGTCGTCTGGTGAGCTGGTACGCGGATGCCGGCTCGTTCCTGATCGACGGGACGGCCGGCCGAATCGCCTACCGTCTGGAGGACGCCACGGTTAGTTCGGCCCCGGAGCGCTGGGAACATCGACTGGGATCGACCGCACTGCCGCTCCTTGCCGGCGAGCGCGGCGGTCTACCGCTGCACGCGTCGGCGGTCGGCATAGGCGGAAGTGCCGTCGTGATCTGCGGGGTAACCGGGCGCGGGAAGTCGACGCTGGCGGCGACGTTCGCTGCTCGTGGCCACGAGGCGATCGCGGAGGACGGAGTGGTGGTGGAAGTAGATCAGGCCGAGCCGATCGTCTGGCCGGGCCTCGGTGGAGCGATGATCACCGGCGAAGCGGCGAGCGCGATCGGGATCGCCGCCCCCGGGTCCGCTCATACCGACGCCCGGGGGCGTCGCTTCGTCGAGGCCTCGCGCACGACGACTGGCCCTACGCCGGTCGCGGGGGTGGCGATCCTGCTGGAGCGCGCCGGCGATCGGGTCAAGCTGATGAGGCCGGAGCCCGCGAAGGCGCATCGCGAGCTGCTCGTCCATGTCGTCTCAGGGGGGCGGCGGGACCAGACGGCCTTCGCCGCCGCGGCCAGGCTGGTCGAGCGCGTTCCGGTGGCCCTGCTCACCGTTCCCGATGCCATCGGGGAGATCGGGCGCGCGGCCGAGGCGCTCGAGTCGCTGGCGGGCTGATGAGCTTGCCCTCGCGCCACGCTGATAGCTTCCGGATATAGGCTCCGATCGAACAGGAGGAGATGCGATGGCCGAGGATCCCAAGCCACCCGACTACGAGGCACCGAAGGTCGAGGAGGTCAATGCCGAGGACTCCCCGGCCGTGACAGCCGCCGGACTCCAGATCAGCCCCATCGACGACTGACGTATCTCGTTAACCGATCTACCCGAGACCCAAACGAAAGGAGACGGAATGAGCGAGGACCCCAAGCCGCCCGACTACGAGGCACCGAAGGTCGAGGAGGTCGACACCGACGACTCCCCGGCGGTCACCGCCGCAGGGCAGGACAGCCCCATCATTCCCTTCTGACTCGCCCGCTGCACCGCTCGAAGCGCGGGGGCGCGAGGCGAGGGTCACAGCCCAGAAGGTCCCGGCTGTCCTTCCCGAGTTGGGGAGACGGCCGAGCGAGATCAGTGAACCGGGCTGGAGTGGAGGAGACGGGCCCTTCTTGCGGTTCGCGCCGCCTCGTATAGGGTGACGATCCACCTGGGTGACACGAGAGGAGCCGACATGAACCCGGATCCCAAGCCGCACGACTACGAGGCGCCGAAGGTCGAGGAGGTCAATACTGAGGACTCTCCGGCGGTCACCGCCGCAGGGGAGGACAGCCCTATCGACGCACCCAGCGACCTTCACCTGAAGCGTTCGCTGCGACCGCTCGAGGGAAAGATCATCCGGGCACGCTGAGACGCGATGGACACGGCGGACCGATCCGGCGAGGCGCTTGGCCGGATCCTCCGCCTGCGCGGCGTCAGCTGGGAGTGGCGGGAGGACGCGCCGCTCGAAGCGCAGGGGCGCGAGGCAGGGGTCATCGCCCAGGAGGTCCAGGCGGTCTTCCCCGAGCTGGTGGAGACGGGGCCGGACGGCTATCTGAGAGTTCGCTACGGGGGGCTCGCCGCGAAGCTCCGCGAGGCTGTGGTCGAGCTTTCGGATAGATTGGAGCGGATCGAAGCTCGCACCGCCTCGCAGCCCAGACTCTCGGATGCCGGCTCGAAGCGCGAGCTTGATCCGGTGGAGAGCGCGCTTGCCCGGCTTCGTTCGGGAGACGAGCTGGAGCGCACCGACCAAACGGCGCTGGTGGGGGCACTGGTGGAGGCAGTGAAGGAGCTCGACGCGCGCCTCGCCGACCTGGAGCGCAGCGCGAGCGAGCGAGACGGGTGACCCAGGCGGCGTCCAGCCGCCGGATCCGTGCTCGCGTCTCGACCGGCCTCCTATAGGGTGAGCATCACCTGATTGACGCGAGAGGAGCTGACATGAGCCAGGACCCCGAGCCCGACTACGAGGGCGGCTACGAGGCACCGAAGGTCGAGGAGGTCGACACCGAGGACTCTCCGGCGGTCACTGCCGCAGGGGACAGCCCGCCCGTCGACGTCAGCGACCTGCGCCTGAAGCACTCGCTGCGCTCGCTCGAGCGAGCGATCATCCGGTCGCGCTGAGGGGCTGGGACACCGTGAGCATTCACCCGAGATCGAACCGTGGAGACGAGATGAGCCAGGAGCCACAGCCCGACTACGAGGCACCGAAGGTCGAGGAGGTCGATACCGAGGACTCGCCGGCGGTCACTGCCGCAGGGGACAGCCCGCCCGTCGACGACGGCCGCTAAAGCGCTCGCGGCGCCGGGCATCGATCAGCGCTTCGGCCAGGGCTGCGGCGCGGCTGTTGCCCTCCCACCCCGCGCGCAGGCGCGCCGCAAGCCGGGCGGCCCTCGCCGCGTAGCCTTCGTCCTGCAGGATCCGGCGCGTCGCGCGAGCAATTGCTCCGGGAGCGACGCGGGGCCACAGGGCAACCCCTGTTCCCAGCCGCTGCGCCCGCAGCGCCCCGGCCGCCTGCTGGTTGGTGTGTGGGAGGACCACGGTCGGCGTCCCGGACAAAAGCGCCTGCATCGCGGTCATGTTCCCGCCCGCGATCACCGCCACGTCGGCCGCCTCCAGCTCGCTTCGCGTATCGACGATCGAGGTGGCGATCACCCCCGCCCCCAGCTCACTCAACTCGCCCGGATCGCAGAGGCCGCCCGTGGAAACCACGATCTCCCATCCCTCGGCTGAGAGCTCGGTCACCGCGCGCCGCAGCAGCTCCGCAGATCCGGTTGATCCCTGGCTGACATGCACCCGCGGCGCCTGGCCTGCCGACGGCTCGGCACCGCGGCCTTGCCCGTAGTCGAGAGGGCCCACGTAGCGCCAGTGGGCGGGGAGCCGCCGGGAAGGATCGATGAAGGGGGCAGTGGTGCAGGCGATCAGGTCGGCCCGACCGACGAGGTTGGTTCGATCAAGAGGCGGCAGCCCGCGTCGGCGCAGTACCTCGACCAGGGCGGCGTGCACGGCGGCGGCCCCGGGCCGGGTGCGGCGCGAGCGGAGGTGGCCGAGGAAGCGGGTCGGATGCCGAGCGGCGTCGCGGAGGAGCCACGCTCGGAGCGCCGGCCGCCCGTACGGGGAGCCCGGCAGGCTGTGCATCAGCGCCAGCTCGGGAACACCCTTCAGCTCGGCGGCGAGTCGGCCGAAGCCGGCACTGGTGATGCAGACCGCGGGCTCCAGCCGCTCGATCAGGCGCAGCTGTGACGCCACCATCCTCTCCAGGTGCTCCGGGCTCTCGAACCATTGCCAGTGCATGGGACCCCGGGACTCGACCACGGGATGCCACTCGAATCCGGCCTGCTCGAGGATCTCGGAGCGTGACCCTCCGTAGGCGAAGATCGGCTCGTGGCCGCGGTCCCGCAGCGCACCCGCCACGGCGGAGCACGCCGCCAGGTGGGCGAGGAGCCCACCGGGCGCGTGGGGGATCATCAGGAAACGCGCCATCCTCAGCGTCGGGGGGCGAGGCTGCGCAAGGCGCGGGTCAGATGGCGGGCTGCCATCCGGGCCTGGCCCGCCCCGTCGGTGCCCACGGTCCCCCGCAAGCCGGCGCGGCTGGGGATGAGGACGTCGCGCAGGTAGCGCGGACGCCCCCGCCAGGGCAGCGCCGCGAGCCGGCCAAGGTGTAGCGAGGCCCGGAAGTCGAGTTCCTCGACGGCCCGCAGCGGTCCCCACGGCGGGGGATCTGCGGCTGGTAGGGGACGGCGGCGGCGATAGTCGAGGTGGTGGGCGGCGTAGTCGAGTGCTCGGTTCAACACCCAGAGCAGGCCGAGTGAACGGGCACGCTCGAACGTATGGCTCCACGCGTCCTCGTCGAGCGCGAGCGAGATGCGGCGGAGGTCCTCGACCCAGGTCAGACGCTTGAGCCGGTCGCTGAGCAGGTGCATGGAGCAGACCAGCAGCTGGTCGCCGGGCGACGGATAACGCCAGCCGCCATCCTGGGCCGCAACGCTGGAAGGCGCGAGCCTCTCGTGGCTGAGCGCCTCGCCGAGCGCGTCGTCGCCGACCCGCCAGTGCAGCTCCACGTCGGCGCTCTGGCGACCGATCTCGCGCTCCATGTGCACGTCGTGTCCATGGGTCGCTCCGAAGCCCTCCCGTAGCTCGACGCGCTCGGTGTAGCCGAGCCTCTCGAGCGCCGCCACGGCGCGGTCGAGGCGCCCGCGCGGAACGAGCAGGTCCAGATCGGCGAAGCCCCGCAGCAGGGGAGGCGTGTAGAAGCGATCGGCGATCGCCGGTCCCTTGAGCACGATCGGCGGAGTCTCGATCGCCTCGGCGAGGGGCGCGGCGATCCGCGTCAGCTCGCGGCGCATCAGCGACGAGCGCAGGACAGCGATCGCCTGGGCGTCCTCGAGTACCTGCGCTTGCGGTGCCGGCAAGACCAGCGTCTCCGCGGCGAGCGCTGCGGCGGAGGCCCCCACCACCCGGTGGGCTATGACCGCCTCGACGAAGCGCGGCGCGTCGTCGGGCGCCAGCTCGGAGCCCCGAAG
>CAYZPZ010000097.1:0-6934 GCA_964480205.1 uncultured Conexibacteraceae bacterium | reverse complement strand
CGTGCCTCAGAGCAAGCGGCGCTCGATGACGCTGCGAAGGCCGGGGCGCCGCCAGTCCGCGCCCGCGGTGGTCTGGATGCGAAGCTCGGCTCCGCCGGGAGCCATCTCCAGCAGCCCCAGCTGGTTGACGTAGTGCGGGCCGGCCACGATCTCCCACTCCAGCGGGGGGGCGGGAACGCCGACCGCCCGGCGCAGGGCCCCGCCGAGCAGGCGTCCCGCGCGCGAGTGCCCGAGCTTCATCGCGAGCTTCTCCTTCGGCTCGAGCCCCTTGCGAAATCCCGAGCAGACGGCCTGCCAGACGGGCGCCTGCCCGTCGGAGCCGGGACCGAACGAGACCTCGGCGAGATAGCAGTGGTGCACATCGCCGGAGAGCAGCACGATGCACTCCGGGCGCCGCCCGTCGCGCCCCTTGGCCAGTGACTCCAGCAGCTCGGTGAAGCGGCGAAAAGAGCGCTGGAACGCCGCCCAGTGGCCGAGGTTGGCGCGCCTCCGCAGCCGCTCGCCGACCCGGGCCGCACGTTCGCCCCAGGCGCCGTCGCAGAGGCGCTCGCTCCAGGCCTCGAAGTCGTGCAGGCCGCGGGCGAGCAGGAAGGGAACCGAGCTCGCCAGCAGCAGGTGGGTGAACTCGCCGCGCGCCCGCTCGGAGATCCACTCCCACTCCTCGGGGTTGAGGATCTCCCGTTGCCCCGGCCGCAGGATGCGCGCCGCCCGCGAGTCGAAGACCACCAGCCTGGCCGGGCCCAGATCCCGGCAGAAGCTCCAGCGGCTGCGCTCGGCGAAGGCGTCCGCGTCGGCGGCGAACTCGCGCAGCAGCGCCAGCCCGTCGTCCCCCTGGCGAAGCCGCGCGAGGAGCTCGTCCTCGCGCAGCTCCGCCGGAGAGAGGTTGCCCAGGTGCTGGTAGATCCAGTAGGCGGCCAGCCCATCGATGACCCGGCGCTCGTACCAGTCCTGGGAGCGCATCTCCTCCACCCACTGGCGCGAGAGCTTCCACTCGTCGTGGATCTCGTGATCGTCGAAGATCATCGCGCTGGGCAGGGTGGAGAGCAGCCAGCGGACCGCGGGCTCGCTCCAGGCATCCCGGTAGGCGAAGCAGTACTCGTCGAAGTCCTCGAGCTGGGTGGCGGGAGCCTCCGGGTCGACCTGCCGGGAGCGCGCGTACTCGCGCACCGCCGGCGAGGTGTCATCGGCGTAGATCTGGTCCCCGAGCATCAGCAGCGCGTCGGCCCAGCCGCCGCTCGAGTCCGAGGACGCGCAGCGCAGCGCGTAGGCGCGCAGGGCGTCGATCCCCCGGCCTCGGCGGTCGCTCGCCCTGCGGCTGCTGAAGGGGGGATGGTGGGGGGCCGAGGCGCGGCAGGAGCCGAAGGCGAGCGTGACGCCCCGACCGGGTTCCAGGGTCCTGATCGTGCTGGGCGGATACGGCGAGTCCGGTGGCGGCCAGGCGAGCTCCCCGTCGAGCCTCACCTCGTAGGGATGGGTCCCGCCCGACTCCAGGCCCTCGATGGCGAGGATCGCGTAGTGGTGTCCGCCCACCTCGAAGGTGCGCTGCGAGCTGCCGAGGACCAGGACCTCGCAGGGCCCGTCCGTCTCGACCCAGACGGTCGCGTCGCTTTCGCCCACGTGGCGCAGCAGCGGTCCGAGCACCAGCCGGGCCATCGGCCGATCACTTCCCCCGGTCACCCTTCGCCAAACCGGATGTGCCGGAGCTGCTCGGCCGCGTCGGGATCGAGGTTTGGCGCGGCGGCCCCCGGGTACCTAGCCGCGGCATGCGCTTTCCCGGGCCAAGGCAGATCCGCCATACGTTCGCCGACGCCCGGCGCCTGCGCCGCGAGGGCGGCCCCGCCCGGGTCCGCCTGGAGCGCCTCGAGCGCCCGCGGGGCTGGGTCCTGCCGACCTCCGAGGCGACTGTGGAGATCGAGGCCCGCTCGGGCGCCCGGATCAGGCTGACCCCGGAGCTGCCGGTGCCCTGGCCCTATGCCTGGGGCTATCGCCTGGCGCGGAGGCTGAACCTGCCGCTGGCCTCGACACTGGATCCCGAGGACCTCGCCTTCTCGGTCCCGATCCCCGGCTTCATCGGCCGTCGCCTAGGAGGTCGCGATCCCGAAGCGCAGCGGGACGGTCCGTCATAGGATTCGGACCCGATGAGGGCATTGCTTTCGCTGCTCAAGGGCTGGGAGGGAAAGCCCTCGCATCCGCCGTTGACGGACGCGAGCATCGGTGCCTACACCGTCGGGGTCGCGATGCTCGTCCTCGGCTCTCTGGGGGTGGAGGAGGAGCAGATGGCCCACGGAGCCCTGCTGGCGATCGGCGGCGGCCTCGCCTTGGCGCTGCCGACCGCGCTGACCGGGCTGTTGGACTGGCTGGGGATGGAGAAGGGGACGCCGTGGCGGCGGACCGCGACGATCCACCTGCTGACCATGGTCGCCGCGACTGCCCTTTTCGCGCTCACCTTCATCGCGCATCTCGACGGCTACGACGACGGGGTGATCGAGACCCTGCCGCTCGTGCTCGGCCTCGGCTCGCTGACCACCCTTGGCGTGGGCGGCTACATCGGAGGAACGCTCGTCTTCGTCTACGGAGTGCGGGTGCTGAAGCGCGAGGACATCTCCCCGGGCCGCGCCCTGCGCCCGGGGGGCGCCGAGCGCGAGCCGCCCCGCTGATCACCCGCACCCTACGTGCCCGTGAGTCAGGCGCGCCCGGGTCGACATCCGCGCCCTTCGTTTGCCCGCCCCCGCTGGAGGTCGACCGCAGACGTAGCCTCCGACAGATCGCAAGCGTCGTGCTGCCAGTTGTGGCGAACGGAGTCGCGGCCTTACGGCTCACCCGCTGCCCGCCAGCACAGGGTGCGCTCGGGGTGGAGGCCGAGTAGGGGGCCCGGCGGGCGGCGCTCGCGGTAGGGCGGATACTTCGCCGCCAGCGCCTCGAGCGCGGCGCCCGCCTGGTCGGCGGCGACGATCCGGACGCGGCCGATCAGCTGCACCCACGCGAGCTGCGACCAGTCGTCGTCGTAGCGGTCGACGACGAGCGCGGCCTCGGGCCGTTGCTTCAGCCATCTCACCCGTGCCGGCTCGGCAGCCCGCTTCGGCTTCTCGTCGATCGCGCTCCAGACGACGCCCTCGGCGAGCGCGAAGGTGACCGGGAGGACGCGCGGAAGCGCCTGCTCGTCCCGATAGGCGAGCCTCGCAACGCGCTCCCGCTCGAGCATCGCGGCGGCCCAGGAGGGTAGCTCCGTTAGTGTCACCGGCCGGAGCGTAGGCGAGCCGGAAGGAAGAGGATGGACGCAGCGATCGGACTCCCGAACGAGCAGGCGGACCTGCTGGCCGACGCGGCGCTGGGCTCGTGAGATCGCAGCTGATCGCCGAGTCCGAGCTCGGGCGTCGTTACCTCCTGGTGTTCGAGGCGGGCGACGAGCTCATGGCCGAGGTCAAGGCCTTCGCCGAGCGTGAGAGCCTCCGCGCCGCGGAGTTCACCGGGATCGGGGCCGTTTCCTCGGCGAAGCTCGCCGCGTTCGCTCCCGACAAGCGCGAGTACGTGGACATCCCAGACCCGGGCCAGGCGGAGCTCGCTGCGCTGAACGGGCGGATAACGCTGCCGCAGGACGCCGACCCGGCCGACCCTCCGGGCGATCGCCAGCTCCATGTCCACTGCGTCCTCTCGCGCGAGGACGGATCCGCGATCGGGGGACACGTCTTCGAGCTGGTGGTCCAGCCGACCTGTGAGGTCTTCGTCGCCGAGTCGACGGAACACATCGCACGCCGGGAGGATCCGGACTCCGGCCTCCCGGTGATCGCGCTCGACTAGCGTCCCCAAAGCTGGCGACACTTCGTCGCCCGAAGGAGACCGGGCTCAGCTTGGGGGCCGCTCCCCGGCGTCCCTCCCCTCGGCGAGCTCCTGCTCGTTGCGCCGCAGCTTCCGAGCTAGCGACTGAAGCAGCTTCCAGCCGAGCATCGCGTTCGCCTGGACGAGCGGCCGGAAGTCCCAATAGGTGAGGCCCTGACAGACGAGATCGGTGGTGGCGGTGACCGTCGCCGAGCGCTCCCCCTCGTCGATCAGAGAGATCTCACCGAAGTAGTCACCGGGCTCGAGGGATCCGCGCTCCTTCCCCGCGACAGCCACGGTCGCCTCTCCCGAGACGATCAGGTAGAAGGCGGAGCCGCCGGAGCCTTCCCGGACCACGGTCTCGCCCGCAGAGAACCGGCGCTCCTTCAGCAGGCGCGCAACCTGATCCGCCTCGCGTCGGTCGAGTCCCTCGAAGAGGGGAACCTTCTGAAGCGATTCGGCCGGAGCTTCGGATCCGGGAGCGGGGCGCCCCTGGGGCCCTCCGCCGGGTGACCCCATCCGAGTCACCGCACGGCACTGCAGCAGGTAGAGCTCTCCGTCCGCGATCGCCCATTCGATGTCGCGGCCCTCTCCGTAGACCTGCTCGCAGCGCTCGGCCAGGATGTTCAGCTTGGCCAGCTGCTCGTCATCGAGGCAGAGCTGCTCGACCTGCTCGGGGGGCACCTGCTCCTCGACCGTGCCTCCGTCCCGAGCGGTGCGAATCGCAATCTGCTTCATGCCCGGTGCCTGCTCGAGCACCTCGCCGGAGCGGCTGATGCGAAAGCGATCCGGGATCACCTGGCCCGCCACCACCGCCTCACCGAGCCCCCAGCTCGCCTCGATCACTCGCTCGTCCGCCCCGTTGATCGGGTTCTTCGTGAACATCACACCCGCCACCTCGGGATCGAGGAGTGACTGAACGACGACGCCGACGCTCGGCCGGGTGAAGAGCCCGACGCGCTGCCTGTAGGTGATCGCGGAGTCGGAGTTCGCCGACCACCAGATCTCCTTCACCGCCGCGTCCACGTCATCGGTGGACGGAACGTTGAGCAGGGTCAGATGCTGGCCGGCGAAGCTAGCCTCAGCCCCATCCTCGTCGGCGGCCGACGAGCGCACCGCGAGGGGGCAGGGCAGCGACTCGATCGACTTCCTGACTCTCTCCATCGCGCTCTCCTCGCCGGACGCGACCTCCTCGACGATCTCACCGGCAAGGGCGACGCCCGGTGGGAGCGGTATCCCACCGCGCGCCGCCTCGCCAAGCCCAACCGCCTTCGAGCCGAAGAGGGAGTCGTCTTGGGCCTGCTCGAGCGGGACGACGGTCTCCACTCAGAACCTCACCTCCCCCGAATCGCCGTCGACGGTCACCGTCTGTCCGTCCGGAATCCGGTCGGTCCCCTCGCGAGTCCCGACCACGCCGGGGATCCCGTACTCTCGCGCGACGATCGCCGCGTGCGAGAGCAGGCCACCGCTGTCCGTGACGATCGCGCCGAGCAGCGGGAGCAGGATGTTGAACGCCTCGCTCGTCGACTCGGTGACGAGCACGTCCCCCTTCTGGATGCGATCGAACTCCGCGGGGCCGGCGACGCGCCGGGCCGGGCCCTCGTAGGCGCCGCCGCTCGCGGCGAGCCCGCGGAGCTTGTCCTCCTCGTGCTCCTCCTGGGAGCTACCGAACATCGCGTCGATCACGATCATCGTGGCGCGCATCACCCGCGCCACGGCCGGCGGCAGCCCGGACGGGTCCGGCGGCTCCGGTGCCGGCGGCCCAAGCATCGCCGGGACCCCCTTGGCGTCGTGCGAGGTCCTCCAGTCGTGCCGTTCGGCGAGCTCGTCTGCCGACGGGCCGTCCGTGCCGAGGATCAGCGCCCGCATCTCCTCGAATCCGGCGTCGATGAGGTGCTCGGGCTCATGGATCCGGCCCTTGTCGGCGGCTCGGCGACCGCCGGCTAGAGCGGCGCGCCGCACGATCCCGGCTGCCCAGATGTCGCTGAAGACACCCCGCTCGTCGCGGATGCCGTACATGGCGCGCGCCTCGTTGAGGAGCTCGTCGAACTCGGCCCGATGCTCCTCGGGGACCTTCTCCCGGACCTCCTCGGTGCGCTCCTCCGCGTCCGATTCGGCGCCTTCACTTCCCTCGACCGAGGCTCGGATCGCTCGCACCAGCGCGTCGGGCATCTCGAGCGCGTAGCGCCCGGAGATGTCGAAGCCGTCGAGCAGCCGATAACCGACCAGGTCGAGGTAGGCGGAAACCGCCTTGCCCGTCTCGCCGTCGAGTCCGCGCAGCTGCTCGAGCACCTCGGCGGGATCGTGATCGGAGCTGAGCAGCTCCCGGGCAGCTGAGTCCTTGCCGACGGTGGCAATCAGCTCGGCGATCTCATCGGAATCGCCCGCGGACACCGGTGCGGCACCGCGCATCATGCCCAGCAGCTCCTGCGGCGGCAGTCCGGTCCAGTCTCCGGCTTGCGCAAGCAGGTCGCCGATCGGCACCATCGCCGCGCCCGTGAAGCGCATGTGCTGATAGATCATCTCGGCATGCCGATCTCGGCAGCGCCCCATGTATTCGGCCAGGTCTTCATCGGAGAGCGCGTCGGGATCAACCGACTGGAGCTCGCGGTGCGCCTTGATCGAGGCGGGCTTGAGGTTCTGCTCCCAGTCGCGCAGCTGGTCGCGCCAGAGCTTCCTCTCGAGCACCTCCTCGGCTCGTGCGAACCGCTCGGGCACCTGGTCCTCCGGAACCGGGATCAGCTGCTTGTAGGCGAAGCCGTTGACGTACTGGTACTGCATCCCGTCGAGCAACATCCCGTAATAGCTCGTGAACTCCCGGAACCCCCGCAGGAACGGCTCGGGCTGCACCTCCGCCCAGTAGCGAGTCACCGGGCGCGGGAAGTGGACGGCGTCGATCTCCCACGGGCCCGGGCCCGGCGGCTCGAAGCGGACCTCCGTCGCGGTCTCAGCTGAGCTCATAGTTCTCCCCTTCCTGTTGTCTTGGCGGCTCCCCTGTCGGCCACCCTCGGACATTGTCTCACGACTCACAGAAGTCCGAGCACTGAAACACCAAGGGCCCTCTTTCGAGGGCCGTTGGTTAGGTAGCGGGGGCCCGATCCGTTTCTCGCTACGACCG
>CAYZPZ010000096.1:0-7113 GCA_964480205.1 uncultured Conexibacteraceae bacterium | reverse complement strand
CGCGATCGCCTCGGCGCTCACCGGCGGCGGATGCTCGGGCGGCCGACTCGGTCCACCCCGGGATCGATCTGGGGATCGGCGTAGAGCACAACAGTGCGCGCGTACCGGTCGTGCCAGCCGCGCCGGCGCTCGTCGAGCAGGATGCCGATGAACCCGAGGCCGAGCGGAACCATGGCGAGCAGGAAGCCGATCAAGCGGCGCAGATCCTGGCGAGGCGGAACCCGGCGCCCGGACTCGTCGAGGATTCGCAGCGCGAAGAAGGTCATCCCGGGGGTTCGCTCGGCCAGCGTCCAGAACCCGCCCAGATAGAGCCCGGCCGCCGCCCACCAGGCCACGGCGCCGAAGGCGATTGTCACCGTCTTCGAGCTCCCCTCGACCGAGAAGAGCGCCGAGATCAGCAGCGCCAGCAGGGTCGAGGCCAGAAGCAGGATCCCGCTGAGGATCGCGGCGTCGAGGCCGATCGCCAACCCCCGGGTCACCAGGCCGGCGTAGATCGGCCGCTGCATGCGGCGCGGCCGGCGCAGCAGCCCGCGAGCGACCCGCTCCGCCGCGTCGTCCAGCCGCCGCGCGGCCCGTCGGGCGCTGCGCCGCACATCCTCGAGCAACCCGACTCCCTGGTAGGCGATCGCTGCGCGAACCTCGGGCGCCTCCGCGACGCGCTCGACCAGGCCCTGGGCCTCCTCGCTCTCCAGCACCCGGCCCCAGATCCGCTTCGCGCCCTCGCTCTCGAGGACACGCTCGGTCGCCCGCTCGGCCGCTTCGCTGTTCAGCGCCCGGTCGAGGCCGCGGCCGAGCGCTCGATCGACGCCGAGGGTCCGCCCCACCCGGCGCGCGCTGCGCCAGCCCAGGCGCGCCATGGGTGCCAGCGTCCGACCCGTGGTCTCGATCGCGGCGTCGACCGTCGCGTCCAGGCGCGAGCGCCGTGGTCTCGACTCGACCAGCTCGGCCTCGATCAGCTCGGGCTGCTCGGAGCGGCGTGATCTGGAGGGCTCAACCGCCATCGGTGGGCATCGAGGGTACGTGCATGTAGGCTCGCTTCGTGCACGCTCGGCGGCGCCGATCCGGCCAGCGCAAGCGCTTCGCGCCGGGTCCGCTCGCGGCCTCGCTGCTGGTCGTGGGCCTGATCGTTGCCGGTTGCGGGGACGACGAGTCCGAGCCCACCCCGGCGGCCTCGGCCGAGCGGCCGGACCTGGCGGCGCTTCCCCTGGGCGACGACCGCCACTCGGAGTCTCCGAGGGCCGGGTTCGTCTACTCCTGCCGCACGGACTTCGACCCGAACGCCCCCGGCGCGGCGACCGAGGGACCCTGGATCAACTCGCAGGCGGGAACCTGGGATGCGGAGCGGAAGATCGTCGTTCCGGGGGAGGTCGACTGGTCAAGCGAATTCGAGGTGGCGCGGCAGGGCGATCGGCGCCTGGTGACCGGCAACGCCCTTCCGAACACGCCTACGGGCGAGTTCCCGATCCCGTCCGACTCCGACGCCTATCGATATGACCGAAACCCGAACCGGATCGCCGAGCAGCGGATCTCGCTTGGGCTGCCGGCGACCCCCAGCGAGTCCTCCGAACCCTCCTGCATGGGCGGCGAGTCCGGCCTTCTGCTCAACGGAGCGGCCCTCTTCAACGCCTTCGACGCGCGCGGTCAGGACGCGGTCGCGCACGAGGTCCAGGACGAGTGCGACGGCCACCCGCAGGCCCAGGGCGTCTACCACCATCACTCCCAGAGCAGCTGCATCGACGACAACTTTCCAGGCGAGGGGCACTCACCGCTGATCGGCTACGCGCTCGACGGCTTTGGGATCTACGGGCACCACGGCGAGGACGGCGAGGTCCTAGCCAACGACGACCTCGATGCCTGCCATGGGCACCGGCACGAGATCGAATGGGACGGTGATCGGGCGGAGATGTTCCACTACCACGCGACCTATGAGTTCCCCTACGCGGTCGGCTGCTTCCGGGGAGAGCCCGCCGCGATCACCGTGACCCAGCCGGGCTAGACCGCGGCCGTGCCTCGCCCCCTCCTCGCAGTGGACGCCCCTTCGATCCTCTTCCGGGCCTTCTACGCCCTGCCGAGATCGATCAAAGGTCCGGAGGGAACTCCGGTCAACGCGCTGCTCGGCGCCGCGAACATGATCCTGGGCGAGGTGGAGCGGCATCGGCCGCGAGCGGTGGTCCTCTGCTTCGGGCCCGACGCCGCCGCCTACCGCGTCGAGGCTTTCCCCGCCTACCACGCCGAGCGCGAGGCCGACTTTCCCGAGGAGCTCGCGCCGCAGTGGGAGGACGCCGCCGCGTTCTTCGGTGCCTTCGGCTGGACGATCGCCGTCGCCGACGACCTCGAGGCCGACGATCTGCTCCAGTCCTTCGCCCAGCGTGAGAAGCGAGCACAGGGCAGGGCCCTGCTGATGACGGGTGACCGCGACATGTTCCAGTGCGCGGACGGCTCGACCCGCGTGCTCTACGTCAGCACCGGCACCCAGGGCGCCGAGCCGATCGGCCCCGCCGAGGTCAAGCGGCGTTACGGGATCCCCCCGAAGCTGGTTCCCGACTTCATCGCCCTGCGCGGGGACCCCTCGGACGGGATCCCCGGCGCCAAGGGGGTGGGGGCGAAGACCGCGTCGGAGCTGCTGCGCAGGCACGGGTCTCTGGAGGGCGTGCTGGAGGCCGCCTTCCGTGAGAGCCGGCCCGGGTTGCGCCGCTCGCTGCTCGCCGACCCCGAGCTGCTGCGCACCTTCAAGGAGATCGCCACCCTGCGCGAGGCGAAGGTGAGGCGGCCGCGAGACAAGCGGACCGACTACGCCGCCGCGGCCAAGGCCGCCCGAGAGCGCGGGATGAACCGCCTCGCCGAGCGGCTCGCCCGCGCGCGCGCCGCCAAGGCGCGATAGGGCCGCCGATGCCTCAGTGGGGGGCCGTCGCGGCGCGAGCCTCGGCGCGCTCGAGCAGCTCGACCACCTCGTCGTCGGTGGTCTGCTCGAAGTGCGTGTACCAGACGCCCACCGCCTGGAAGAGCTCCGGCGTGATCGCGCAGATCACCTCGTCGGCCTCGTCGCGAAGCGCCTGGCAGGTCTCCGGCGGCGCCGTGGGGACCGCGACCACGATGGAGGCCGGTTTCTTGACCCGCAACGCTCGCACCGCCGCGCGCATCGTCGAGCCGGTGGCAAGGCCGTCGTCGATCAGCAGCACGGCCTTGCCGGCGACCTCGGGATCGGGCCGGCCCCGCCGATAGCGGCGCTCGCGCTCCTCCAGGTGACGTTTTTCTTCGGCCGCCACCGAGGCGATCGTGTCGTCGCCCAGCTCCAGCCTGCGCACCACGTCCTCCTCGACCACCCGGGTGCCGCCGCTCGCGATCGCGCCCATCGCCAGCTCGCGATGGCCGGGTACGCCGAGCTTGCGGACCAGGAAGACGTCGAGCGGCAGCAGCAGCGCCTTGGCCAACTCGTAGGCGACCGGCACCCCGCCGCGCGGCAGCGCCAGCACGATCGCGTCCTCACGGCCCTGGTAGCGGCGCAAAGCTTGGTGGGCGGCGAGGCGCCTGCCGGCGTCGGCGCGGTCGTGGAACGGCTCGGTGATCTCCTCGATCGCCTCCATTCGCTTGTATGCCTACCCGCCGAACGGCCACCGCTCACCTCGGACGGTCTTACGGCGAACGGCTGGCAGCCATGGTCAGTTTCGCGCGCGGTACAGGGAAAGGCTCCCGAACACCGTCCGGAACCGCTTCGTCTCGGCGAGCTGGTGCAGGCCGGCGCTCGCGAAGATCTCGGGCAGGGCGCCCGCCACGTTGTCCCGAGTCTGCTCGATCCCGTCGAACAGCCTGACGGTGGTGATCGCGGCGCGCATCACGGGATCGGTGGGACGGCCGTAGTCGATCACGTGCAGCTCGCCCCCGGGACGCAGAACCCGCTTCACCCCCCGCGCCGTGCGGCGCTTGTCCTCGCCGGTCAGGTGGTGGAAGAACAGGGTGGATAGGACCGTGTCGAAGGATCGCTTCCCGTAGGGCAGCTCCGTTGAGAGGGCCTGGTCGAATTCGATCCCCACCCCGGCCTCCTCGGCCTTGCCGGCGGCGATCTCCAGGATCTCAGGATCGGCGTCGAGGCCGACGACCTCGGCCTCGGGCTCGGATTCCTTGACCATCAGCGCCAGGGTCCCGGTTCCGCAGCCCAGGTCGAGGATCCGCTGACCAGGCCGGGGATGGGCCTGCTCCACCAGCGCTCGCTTGAAGCGCTCCTCCCGCATCACGAAATGGACCAGCGGATCGAAGAAGCGCGTCAACGCCGGGAAGCGAAGCGCCGGGAGGTACTCGCGATCGTTCACTGCTCCGACGCTACCAAACCCCGGGGGGGTATGGGGATAATGCGGACGTGCCTATCGGACAAGCCCCCGGCTACATCGTCAACAAGGATCAGCTCCAGACCCGGCTGCGCCGCATCCGCGGGCAGGTGGCGGGGATCGAGCGCATGGTGGCCGAGGACCGCTACTGCATCGACGTGCTCACGCAGATCGGCGCCGCGCAGGCCGCCCTCGACAAGGTCGCGCTGGCGGTCGGCCGCCTGCTGCGCGGTCGCTGAGGCGAGTAGTCTCGGCTGCCGATGGGTGAACAGCCCGCCGAGACGGTCAAGCACCCGATCTTCGCCCGGATCTACATGGCGATGACCTCGGGGCGTCGCGATCGCGGCGAGGATGAGCATCGCGAGAAGCTGCTCGCCGGCCTCTCCGGGAACGTGATCGAGGTCGGAGCGGGCAACGGGCTCAACTTCCCGCTCTATCCCGCCAAGGTGGACAAGGTGCTCGCGGTCGAGCCCGAGCCGATGCTGCGCGAGGCCGCCGAGAAGGAGGCGGCCGACGCGCCGGTCGAGATCGAGCTGGTGGACGGGGTGGCCGGGGCACTGCCCGCGGCCGAGTCCTCCCAGGACGCGGCGGTCGCCTCGCTGGTGCTCTGCTCGGTGCCCGATCAGGCGCGCGCGCTCGAGGAGCTTCGTCGGGTGCTGCGGCCGGGCGGGGAGCTGCGCTTCTACGAGCACGTGGTCGCTCACCGACGCATGCCCAAGGCGCTGCAGCGGTTCGCCGACGCCACATTCTGGCCGCGGGTGGCCGGCGGCTGTCACATGTCACGCGACACCACCAGGGCGATGGAGCGGGCCGGCTTCGAGATCGAGCGGATCGAGCGCTTCCCCTTCAGCCCCGGCGTGATCGTCCCCTCCACCCCTCACATCCTGGGCGTGGCGCGGAGCGCCTGACGGCCATGGACGGCGCACGCCTGCTGCTGGTTCCCTCCTTCACCGAGCTGGAATGGGGCATTCGTCCCCAGCTCAGCGAATGGGCGGAGGTGATCGCGATCGATACGCCCGGGGTGGGCGATACCCCACTGCCGGCAGGGTTCGGCATCGATCCGCCCGACCCGTCCCTGCTCGGCAAGTGGCGCGCGGCCTCGGTCGAGCATTGCTTCGAGGAGATCGATCGGCAGGGCTGGGATCGCTTCCTCGTCGTCACCGACTCCCATGGCACGCCGACCGCGGTCCGCCTCTGCGCCAGCCGCCGCGAGGCGATCACGGGACTCGCGATCGGGCACGCCTCGCTCTCGCACTCGAGCGAGGGCGAGCGGCCCCCCTTCCGGGGGGAGATCTGGGACGCCTTCGGACAGCTGACCAGCCAGGGCAACGAGGCCTTCGTCCGCTACGGGATCGCCCAGATGACCCGCGGCGGGATCAGCGACGACCTCGCCGAGCAGATGCTCGAGCGCCTCAGCGACATGCGCCTGCTCTCCGCCGCGGTCGAGGCGCTGGGGAAGGACCCGGAGCCGATCGGAGACCAGCTCGCCGCGCTCGACCTGCCGCTGCTGCTCGCCAAGCACCAGGGCTGCCTGGGCCGCACCGACGAGGGCTTCGAGGACATGGTCGCGGCCTTCCCCGAAGCGCGCACCGCGACCTGCGAGGAGCCCTGCGCCGCGAGCCCGGCGTTCGCCGAGGCAATCCGCAGCTTCGCCGAGGCGCTCGATCCCGCCGAGCCTCAGCGCAGCTCGCACGGCAGCTAGATCCCCGGCGGCATCGCGCGCCGACGGCGCGGCCGCCCTCGGTTAAGGTCGCGGTGTGGCAGCCGAGCCACCCGAGCGCGCCGAGCAGGTCCGGGCGGCGGAGGTGATCGCCGCCCTCTGCCTGGCGACCGATCTGGGAATGGGCTTTCCCTTCGAGCACGGGCTGAGGACGACCATCATCGCCGCCAGGCTCGCCGACCGCCTCGGCGTGGACCCGGCGACGGCCTCGCAGACCTACTACGCCGCCCTGCTCGTGCATTCGGGCTGCACCACCGACGCTCACGTCACGGCGGAGGTGTTCGGCGGCTCGCTAACCACCCACCTGCACCCGGTCGCCCGCGGCGCGCAGCGAGAGACGGTGCGCGGATTGCTGCGGGCACTCCCCGACCCCGACCGTCCCGCGCCGGTGCGGGCCGCGCAGGTCGCACGGAAGATCCCCCGCCTGGCGAGGGAGCAGCGCCCCCACCTGAGCGCGATGTGCGAGGTCGCCGAGATGCTCGCCGCGGGGATGGGAGCCCCGCAAGCCGTTCAGGGAATGCTCGCCCACCTCACCGAGCGCTGGGACGGCAAGGGGCCCCTTCGCCGCGCCGGGGGGGAGGAGATCGCGCTGCCGATGCGGATCGCCAGCGTCGCGGTCGACGCCAACCACCGGTGGGCGCTCGAAGGGCCGGAAGGGGCGATCCACCTGGTCGGCGAGCGCGCCGGGCGGGGCCTCGACCCCGAGGTCAGCGCCTGCCTGGCGGAGGGGGGCGAGGCGATCCTGGACCTGGATCCGGCTGCCTCGGGCTGGGAGGAGGCGCTTGCCTGTGAGCCGGCGCCGCATCTGAACCTGGAGGGGGAGGCCATAGACCGTGCCCTGGCGAGCATGGGCGACTTCGCCGATCTCATCTCCCCGCACCTCAGCGGCCACTCCGCGGGCATCGCCGCCCTGGTGAGCCGCGCGGCCGAGCGCTGCCGTCTGGACGAGGCCGATGCGCGGCTCGTCCGGCGTGCCGCCGCGGTCCACGACATCGGTCGCGTCGCGATCGACGCGGGCGTCTGGCAGAAGCCCGGGCCCCTGAGCGCCGACGAGTGGGAGCAGGTGAGGCT
>CAYZPZ010000095.1:0-7195 GCA_964480205.1 uncultured Conexibacteraceae bacterium | reverse complement strand
ACCTGGATCCGCGACTCGACCTTCACTCTCCAGGCCCTCCACTACCTAATGCTCGACTGGGAGGCCGAGGAGTTCATGCAGTTCATCGCCGACCTGGAGCCGAACAAGGACGGAGGCCTGCAGATCATGTACGGGATCGACGGCCGACGCGACCTCACCGAGTCCACCCTCGACGAGCTCTCCGGCTACGACGGGGCCCGGCCGGTGCGAATCGGGAACGGCGCCTTCAGCCAGAGGCAGAACGACGTCTTCGGGGCGGCGCTCGACTCGATTCTGCTCCACACCCGCCGCAGCAAGCGCCTGCCGCGGCGCCTGTGGCCGATCGTCGAGGCGCAGGCGAAGTGCGCCACCGCGATCTGGAAGCGGCCCGACCAGGGAATCTGGGAGGCGCGCGGCAAGCCCCAGCACTACGTCTCCTCGAAGCTGATGTGCTGGGTGGCGCTCGATCGCGCCTCGAAGCTCGCCGAGATCAGGGGCGACGACGAGAGGAGGGAGGCCTGGGCGAAGACCGCGGAGGAGATAGGGGAGGACATCCTCGAGCACGGCGTGAGCAAGAAGGGCGTGCTCGTCCAGCACTACGACACCGACGCGCTCGATGCCTCCACCCTGCTCGCCTCGATCTTCGGCTTCCTGCCGGGCGACGACAAGCGACTGCGCGCCAGCGTGCTCGCGATCGCCGACGAGCTGACCGAGGACGGGTTCGTGCTCCGCTACCGCACCGGCGAGACCGACGACGGGCTGTCGGGCAAGGAGGGCAGCTTCCTGATCTGCTCCTTCTGGCTCGTCTCGGCGCTGGCGATCATCGGAGAGCATCAGCGGGCTCGTGATCTGATGGAGCGCCTGCTCAGCGTCGGCTCCCCGCTCGGCCTCTACGCGGAGGAGTTCGACACCGGCACCGGCCGCCACCTCGGCAACTTCCCACAGGCCTTCTCCCACCTGGCGCTGATCGAGGCGGCCGGGCGAATCATCCTGGCGGAGCGACTGGAGGAGTTCGGCTTATGAGCGACTACGACGTGATCGTGATCGGGAGCGGCGCGGGCGGCGGGACCCTCGTCCACCACCTCGCGCCCTCGGGCAAGCGAATCCTGCTGCTAGAGCGCGGGGACTGGCTTCCCCGCGAGCCGCAGAACTGGAGCGCCTCCGAGGTCTTCGTCGAGAACCGCTACATCTCGGAGGACACCTGGTACGACTCGAAGGGCAAGCCCTTCCAGCCCCAGGTCCACTACTTCGTCGGCGGCGCCACCAAGATGTTCGGCGCCGCGCTGTACCGGCTTCGCGAGAAGGACTTCGGCGAGCTCCGCCACCACGACGGCGTCTCGCCCGCCTGGCCGATCTCCTATGACGAGCTGGAGCCCTACTACACCCAGGCGGAGCAGCTCTACCAGGTGCACGGGGCACGCGGCGAGGACCCGACCGAGCCCCCGGCGAGCGCCCCCTACCCCTTCCCGGCCGTCTCCCACGAGCCGCGCATCCAGCAGCTCGCCGACGACCTCGCCGCCGCCGGTCACCGGCCCTTCCACGCCCCCTGTGGGGTGATGCTCGACGAGGGGAACATGCCCTACAGCACCTGCGTCCGCTGCCAGTACACGGATGGCTTCCCCTGCCTGGTGCAGGCCAAGTCGGACGCCGAGGTGATCGCGGTCCGCCCCGCGCTGGAGCACGACAACGTCATCCTGCTGCGAGGCGCCACCGCGACGGCGCTGCGCACCAACGCGGCGGGGACGGCCGTCACAGAGGTCGAGGTCGACCACGACGGGGACACCGAGACCTTCGAGGCGCCGATCGTGGTGGTCTCCTGCGGGGCGGCGAACTCCGCCAGGCTGCTGCTCGCCTCGGCGAACGACAAGCACCCGAACGGGCTCGCCAACGGCTCCGACCAGGTGGGGCGCAACTACATGTTCCACAACAGCCAGGCGGTGCTGGCGCTGTCCAAGGAGCCGAACCCGACCCTGTTTCAGAAGACGCTCGGCCTGAACGACTTCTACTTCGGCGCCGACGACTTCGAGTTCCCGTTGGGGAACATCCAGATGGTCGGGAAGTCGCAGGCCCCGATGTATCGCGGCGAGAAGCCGCTGGAGACGAAGCTCGCTCCCGAGCGCTCTCTCGAGGAGGTGGCGAGCCACGCGGTGGACTTCTGGCTCTCCACCGAGGACCTCCCGATGCCGGACAACCGGGTGACGCTCGGCAGCGACGGGAAGCTGAAGCTGAGCTACGGGTTCAACAACCAGGAGCCGAAGAAGAGGCTGTACGAGAAGCTGAAGTCGATCCTCGGCGATGTCGGGATGCACCCCGACCACCTGATCCCGCGCCACGCCTACATGAAGACCGAGATCCCCCTGGCGGGGGTGGCCCACCAGGCCGGCACCTGCCGCTTCGGCTCCGACCCCGACAGCTCGGTGCTGAACACCGACTGCCGGGCACACGAGCTCGACAACCTCTACGTGGTCGACACCAGCTTCTTTCCGAGCATCGGCGCGGTCAACCCCGGGCTGACCGCGATGGCCAACGCGCTGCGGGTCGGAGACCACCTGCTCGAGCGGATGGGCTAGCCGCGGATCGGGCCGCGCGGAGGAGAGCCGATGGCAGCGAGCAGGACCGAGGCCAGGGTGATCTTCGCGGCCGGGGTGGTGCAGGGGATCGCCCTGGTCACCTTCCCCGCGGCCAGCACCATCTTCACCGACCCCTCCGAGTACGACCTCTCCAGCACCCAGTACGGGACGCTCTTCGTCCCCCAGGTGGTCGCCGCGATCACCGCCTCGCTGCTCGGCGCGAGCCTGGGGGGGCGCATCGGGACCAAGCGGGTCTATCTGCTCGGCCTCGCGGCCAGCCTGCTCGCGATGCTGCTGCTGATCGGGAGCTCGCTGGTCGACGACACCACCTCGGTCGCCTTCCCGCTGCTCCTGGTGGCCACGCTCTTCCTGGGGACGGGCTTCGGGCTCGCCGTGCCCGCGCTTAACACCTTCACCGCCGCCTTCCATCCGGCGCGCGTCGACCGCTCGATCCTGGTGCTGAACGCGCTGCTCGGCCTCGGCACCGTGCTGGCGCCGCTGTTCGTCGCCCTGTTCGACGGGCTCGGCGCCTGGTGGGGGCTGCCGGTCACCTCGTCGGCGATGCTGGTCGCGCTGCTGGCGATCAGCCTGCGGCTGCCGCTGCGCACCGAGGCCCGCCGGACCGCCGAGCGCCCGAGCGGAGCGGGAATCCCGCGCCGCTTCTGGGTCTACGCCGGCTTCGCCACGCTCTACGGGATCTGCGAGACCACCAACGGCAACTGGGCCCAGCTCCACATGACCAGCGAGCTGGAAGCCTCGACCGCGGTCGCCTCCCTGGCGCTGACCGCGTTCTGGGCGTCGGTGACCCTGGGGCGGATCCTGTTCGCTGCGATCCAGCGCGTCTTCCCCTCCCGGCTCACCTACCACCTGCTCCCGTTCGGGCTCGCCGGCGCCTTCGTGCTGATCTCCCTGTTGCCCGAGGACGAACCGGCCCTCGGGATCGCCGCGTTCGCGCTGGCCGGTCTCGGCTGCTCGGCGCTGCTGCCGCTCTCGATCAGCTTCGGTCAGGAGGACCTGAGCGAGATCTCCACGGCGATGGCGGGCGGCGTGATCGCCTTCTACCAGCTCGGCTACGGGATCGCCGCCTTCGGGATCGGCCCGCTGCTGTCCTCGGGAGTGGAGCTGAGCGAGGTCTACGGGTTCGCGGCGATCGTCGCGGTCGTGATGGGCGTCTGGTCCTTCGCCGTCGCCCACCGCCGGCCGAGCCCCGCTTCGCTGCACCCCCGGCTCGGGGAGGCGGCGGGGTGAGCCGCCGGGTGGTGATCGTCGGCGGCGGGTTCGGCGGGGTCACCGCCGCGCGCGAGCTGCGCCGCGCCGACGCCGAGGTCACCGTGGTCGACCGCACCAACCACCAGCTCTTCCAGCCGCTCCTCTACCAGGTCGCCTCCGGCGGGCTCTCCTCGGGCAACATCTCAACCCCGATCCGGGGGCTGCTCGCGGGCCAGCGCAACGCCTCGGTGCTGATGGCGGCGGTCACCGGCTTCGACACCGAGCGGCGCCAGGTGATCCTCGACCGCGGCGAGCGCATCGACTACGACAGCCTGCTCCTCGCCTGCGGCGCCGAGACCTCCTACTTCGGCAACGACGAATGGAGGGACAGCTCCTTCGGCCTGAAGACCCTGACCGACGCCGTCGTCCTCCGCAACCGGATCTTCGAGGCCTTCGAGGAAGCCGAGCGGACGGGGGACCCGGCGGTCCGCGAGCGGTGGATGACCTTCGTCGTGGTCGGCGGCGGGCCGACCGGCGTCGAGATCGCCGGCCAGCTCGCGATCCTCTCCCGCCGCGCGCTGAAACGGAACTTCTCCAGGATCGACCCGGCCCACGCGAAGGTGATCCTGCTCGACGCCGGCGAGCGGGTGGTGCCCGCCTTCCGGCCCTCGCTCTCGGCGAAGGCCGCCCGCGAGCTCGCCTCGCTCGGCGTGACGGTGCGGGAGGGGAACCGGGCGACCGCGCTCGACGAGGGCGGCGTGACGGTGAAGACGCCGAGCGGCGAGGAGCGGATCGACGCCCGCACCGTGATCTGGGCCGCCGGGGTTCGCGCCGTCGGGCTGGCGGCGAAGCTCGCCGAGGTCACCGGGGCCAAGACTGACCACGCCGGCCGGATCCAGATAGATCCTGACCTGACGATCCCGGGCCACCCCACGATCTCCGCGATCGGCGACGCGACCAGCCTCGCCGGCAAGGACGGCAAGCCGCTGCCGGGCCTGGCGACGGTGGCGATCCAGCAGGGACGCCACGTCGCCCGCGGGATCAAGAAGGGGAACGCCGGGGCGTCGGGCCCGTTCCGCTACCTGGACAAGGGCGCGCTCGCCGTGGTCGGGCGTGGCCGGGCCGTCTGCGAGATCAGGGGCCTGGGACTGTCGGGGCTGCCCGCCTTCCTCACCTATCTCGGGGTCCACCTCTATTACCTGGGCGGGATCCGTGGCAGGCGCCTCGAGGTGCTGAACGCCTGGGCCCACGCGGGGGGCAGCTCGCGGCAGAACCGGGTGATCGAGGGGGAGCTGCCGCCGGCCGGGGACGCCGGAGACGGGTGAGCGCAGCGGCGATGATCGGCACCCGGGAGGTGGAGGGGTTCGAGGCGCTCACCCTCGGCAGCGAAGCGGGGGGCGGCATCGAGGCCGCCTTCGTCCCCTCGGCGGGGATGGTCGGCTGCTCGCTCCGGCACCGCGGCGAGGAGCTGCTCGGCCAGCGCGGCGGGCTGCGGCACTACGTGTCGGAGCGCTCGACGATGGGCATCCCCCTGCTCTACCCGTGGGCGAACCGTGTCTCCGAGCGGCGATTCGCGCTGGCCGGCCGGGAGGTGGACCTCGATTCGCATCGCGAGCTGCTCGGCCTCGATCCCAACGGCCTGCCGATCCACGGGCTGCTCGCCGGAGCCAGGGGCTGGCGGGTCGAGCGCCACGACACGACCGAGGACGGTGGCGTCCTCGCCGCCGGTTTCGACTTCACCACCCACGACGATCTGATCACCGCCTTTCCCTTCCCCCAAGTGCTGGGGATGGAGGTGGGCCTCGCCGGGACGACCCTGACCATCACGACCACGGTGCGAGCGACGGGCGAGGCGGAGGTACCGATCTCCTTCGGCTACCACCCCTACTTCCGCGTGCCCGGCGTCGACCGGGCCGATTGGGAGCTCGAGATCCCGGTCCGCGAGCGGATCGTGCTCGATGACCGCGGCCTGCCCACCGGTGAGCGCGAGCCGGCCGGAATCGAGCCCGGGCCCCTCGCCTCCCGCACCTTTGATGACGCCTACCTCGCGCCGCCCGACTCGGAGCCGCTGGTCGTGGCGGGAGGCGGCCGCCGGATCGAGGTTTCGCTCCACTCGGGGTACCCCTTCACCCAGGTCTATGCGCCCCGTGACGACGAGGTGATCGCCCTGGAGCCCATGACCGCGCCCACCAACGCGCTGGTCACGGGGGGACCCGGGCTGCCGCTGCTCAAGCCGGGCGATGGCTACGAGGCGAGCTTCTCGATCCGGCTCCGCTAGTCGCGGCGCTCGAGAGGGCGCACCGCCGGTCCCTCGATCACCTCGCCATCGAGCCCGAAGCGCGAGCCATGGCATGGACAGTCCCAGGTCCGTTCGGCGCGGTTGAAGCCGACGATGCAGCCGAGGTGCGTGCATCGCGCCGAGAGCGCGTGCAGCGCACCATCCTCATCGCGAAAGGTGGCCCGCTGCCCCAGCCCGGCGCCGACCACCGCGCCCTCGCCCGGGCCGAGGTCCTCCGCGCTCCTCCGCTTGGTGACCCGATCCACGAAACCCACCACCCGGGCCAAAAGCACGTGGGAGCGTTCGGGATGGGTTCGAGCGAAGTAGAGCCCCCGGTCCAGGATCGGTTGATGGGTCGCCACGATCACGTGTCCGGCGCTGACCCCGGCGCCGGACTCCGTCCTGACCCGGCAGGGCTCGCCCTGGTCGACGGAGATCACTCGGCTGCGCTCGTGCATCGCGCAGCCGGAGTCTGCAGCGGCCGCGGCGAGCGCCTGGAGATACCTGAGCGGGTGAAACTCGGCCTGGTCCTCGAACCGGACCGCGGCGGCTATCGGAAAGGGGAGATCGTCGAGATTCCCCACCAGGGTCGGGGAGCGGCCCACCCGCTTCGCCACCTGGACCTCCTGCTCGATCGAAGAACGACCCAGCTCCGACTCGGTGTAGGTGAAGTTGGGCTTGCGGCGGAAGTCGCAGTCGATCGAGAGCCGCTCGACATAGCGGGCCACCTCCTCCACTCCCGCCTCGTTGGCCTCGCCGTAGGCGCGAGCCACGTCATCGCCGAGGGATCGGGAGAGCCTGGAGTAGGTGAGCCCGTGGAGCGAGCTCAACTTGGCAGTGGTGTGCCCGGTGGTCCCCGAGCCGATCCGACGGGCCTCGAGCAGGGCGACGGTGGCGCCCGCGTTCCGCAACTTCAGCGCTGTGGTCACCCCGACGATCCCCCCACCGATCACCACGGCGTCGCAGTCGAGATCCCCGGCCAGGCTCGGATACTCGGCACCCTGCGCAGATTGAGCCCAGTAGCTGCTCGGAGGCTGGGTCATGGCTGCCTTCCTACTCTCATCCAACCGAGCGCAACCGAGGCGCGGGCGTATCATCAGCCGCCCCGGGCGCGTAGCTCAGTGGGAGAGCGCTCGCTTCACACGCGAGAGGTCGCTGG
>CAYZPZ010000094.1:0-7197 GCA_964480205.1 uncultured Conexibacteraceae bacterium | reverse complement strand
AGCAGGGCCTCGACCCGCTCCCGCAACTGCACCAGCGTGTAGCGGTTGTCGGACTGCTGGATGATTCCTGTAATCAGCTCGCCGACGCGGTCCTTGTACTCCTCGTACATCATCCCGCGCTCGGCCTCGCGGATCCGCTGCAGGATGACCTGCTTGGCGGTCTGGGCGGCGATCCGCCCGAAGTTCTCCGGGGTGACGTCGCGCGTCGAGATCTGGTCCATGTAGGGCTGCAGCCGCTCGGGCTCCAGCTCCTCCTCCTCGGACTCGCGGCGCTCGCCGGTCTCCGGATCGACAGCCGGCCCACTGGTCTGGATTTCCGGTACGGGCTCGCCCGCGGCCTCTGCGGCCTCGGCCGCCTGGAGCTGCTCCTCGAACTGCTCGTCGAGCAGCTTCGTCTCGAGCTCCTCAGGGACGATCAGCTCGTGGACGCGGAAGTCGGCCGTCCCGTGGTCGAGCTGCACGCGGGCGTACTTGGCCGCCCCGGGGGTCTTCTTGTAAGCGGAGAGCAGCGCGTCCTCGAGGGCGTCCATCAGCTTGTCCGCCGCGATTCCCTTCTCCTGCTCCAGCGTCTTGACCGCGTCAACGATCTCCTGGGTCATGGCTTCACCTCTCCGTTTCTGATGGGGGCGACGGGGTCGCCGGCCGACTGCGGATGCTGATCTTCCGCTCCGTCCGAAAGCAGGTTGGAGCGGCGCACCGCGGCGAGCGGGATGACCACCGGGCCTTCACCGGAATCGACGCTGACGCTGTCCGCGCCGGCGTCGGTGAGCCTGCCGGTGAAGCTCCTGTGCCCCGCCATCGGCTCGCGAGTGCGTACCCGGATCCGCCGACCGAGGAACCGGCGAAAGTGCTCCGGCTTGGTCAGCGGCCGCTCGGGTCCCGGCGAGGAGACCTCCAGGGTCCAGTCCTCGTTCAGGTCCCGGAGCGTCCGGGTCACGGCCTCGCAGAGATCCAAATCGACGCCGCCGGCACGATCGATCACCAGCAGCAGGCGCTCGGTCGCCGGGCGCTCGAGCGCGAGCAGCTCGACGTCCGGCTGCTGATCGCGCAGCCGCGCCTCGATCTTCTCCTGGATCTGTTGCAGTTCGGTCTCGCTCACTGTCGTTGTCAGACCCGATCCGGCGCCCAAAAAAAGGCGGGCGCTCGCCCACCTTTCGACACGCGGATCGGTGCGAAAAAAGGTTTCGAGGCGAGTATAGCCCCGGCCCCAGCGACCGCAAGGGGCCTAGGGATCAGGTCTCGAGCAGCAGGGTCACCGGCCCGTCGTTGACCAGCGCCACCCCCATACACGCCCCGAAGGCGCCCCGCTTCGCCCCCAGTCGGTCGCAGAAGCGGTCGTACAGCGGCTCGGCCTGCTCTGCCGGAGCGGCCTGCACGTAGGAGGGCCGGTTCCCCTTGCGAGCGTCGGCGTAGAGCGTGAACTGGCTGACGCAGAGAACCTCGCGCTCGCCGAGCGGCTCGTTCATCCTGCCCGCAGCGTCGTCGAAGATGCGCAGCCCCCTGACCTTGTCGGCGAGCCTGTCGGCCTGTTCGGCTACGTCATCCCGGCCGACCCCGAGCAGGATGAGCAGGCCGGGGCCGATCTGGGACACGCGTTCGCCCTCGACGTCGACGGCGGCCTGGCTGACCCGCTGGACCAGCGCCCTCAACTACGCGAGCCGCTCGCGGTAGATCCGGTAGTCACGGCGGTCCGGGCGCAGGTTGGAGGCCAGAGCGAGATGGTGGCGCGCCCGCCTGGTCTGCCCGGTCTTGGTCAGGGCGCGGCCCAGACAGAAGTGGGCGTAGTCGTTGACCGGGTGGGTCTCGACGACCGCCTCGAACTCGTGGGCCGCCCCCTCGTAGTCGCGGGTACGGAAGTAGACGCGGCCGAGGGCCTCGCGCACCGAGCTCTTCTCCGGGGCACGCCGCGCGGCCTCCTCCAGCGGGCCCTTGGCGTGCTCGAAGTCGCCGTCCTCGAGAAGCTCCATGCCGCGCCGATACAGGGTGTAGGTCGACTCGTCCGCCCGCTGACTCATGCGCCCCAGTTTAGGAGGGCGGGCAAACGACCCTCAGACGCGGCGAGCGCCCTTTGACCGGAGCGCCTCGACCCGATCGAGGATCGCCTCGGCGATCTCGTGCTTGGAGGCCTGCGCCACGCGCCGCTCGCCCTCGGCCGTGACGACGACCACCTCGTTCTCGTCGGACTCGAATCCGATCTCGGCCCGCGAGACGTCGTTGAGGACGATCGCGTCGACCCCCTTGCGGCCGAGCTTCTCGCGCGCGCGGTCCACCCCGGCATCGGTCTCTGCAGCGAAGCCGACCACGGTCTGATCCTCGCGCCGCTCGCGGGCCAGCCCGGCCAGAATGTCCTCGGTCGGCTCAAGCTCCAGATCGAGCTTCCCCGCTCCCTCGCGGTGGATCTTCTCGCCGGCCGCTTCGCTGGGCCGGAAGTCCGCGGGGGCCGCGGCCATCAGCAGCACATCGGCGGAGGCGAACTCGGCTTCGAGCGCCTGGCCCAGCTCGGCCGCGGTCTCGACCTCCACGCGCCGGACGCCGGGCGGCGCGGGAAGGGAGACATTGGCGGCGATCACTGTCACCTCCGCGCCCCGCGCGGCGGCACGCTCGGCCAGCGCCAATCCCATTCGCCCGCTGGAGCGGTTGCCGATGAAGCGGACCGGATCGATCGGCTCGCGCGTGCCCCCCGCCGAGACCAGCACCCGCAGTCCGTCCCATGGCCCGCTCGGCCCGGGCGCGGCGGCCTCGATCGCCTCCAGCAGTGCGGGGGGCTCGGGAAGCCGCCCGATGCCGTGCTCGCCCCGCGAGGCGAGCGCGCCGGTCTCGGGTTCGATCACCTCGACTCCGCGGGATCGCAGGGTGGCGAGGTTGGCCTGGGTGGCCGCGTCGCGGTACATGCGGTCGTTCATCGCCGGGGCCACCAGTCGCGGTGCCGGGCAGGCCAAAAACGCCGTCGTCACCATCGAGTCGGCGAGCCCGGCGGCGAGCTTGGCGATCGTGTTCGCCGAGGCCGGTGCGATCAGATAGAGGTCGGCGTTGGCGACGACCTCGAGGTGTCCGATCGGATCGTGGTCGGGGGCGGTGTCGCCGGGGAATATGCCCCGGGCGGGGTCGCGTTCGAACTCGTCGGCGAGCACGGGGGCGCCCACGACTCCCTCGAAGGAGGCGGCGCCGACGAACCGCTGGGCCGCCGGGGTCATCAGCACGCGGACGGCGTGGCCGCGGCGGGTCGCCAGCCGGGCCAGCTCCAGGGCCTTGTAGGCCGCGATGCCGCCGCTGACACCGAGCAGGATCCGGGCCATCAGCCCTCCTTGGACGACGCTAGTCCTTGTAGCTGTACTTCAGCTTGCCCGCCGCAGTCTCCTCGAGGGCAATCGTCAGGTAGTTGCGATCGGTGGTGTCCACCATCGGTGGCGTGTACTCGCCGTAGGCGCCCTCGGAGAGCGAGTGGTAGTAGGCGTTGATCTGGCGGGCCCGCTTCGCCGCCACGGTCACCGCGGCGTAGTGGGAGTCCGTCTGATCGAGAAGCTTGTCGACTCGTGGCTTGATCATCGGCAGGGCAGTGTAGATCACCGAGCGCATCCCACTCGCACGCTCCGGTGCGACCGTCGGGTCACTCTTCCTCGGAGAGCTCGGCGGCGACGAGTTTTTCCAGCTCCAGAGCCGATTTGTCGACCTCGTCGTTGACGATCACGTGCGGAAACTCCGACTGGGCCGCCAGCTCCAGCTCCGCCGTGCGCAGTCGCTGCTCGATCGCCTCGGGCGAATCGGTGCCCCTCCCCTCGAGGCGCCGGCGCAGCGCCGCGGGGTCAGGTGGGGCGATGAAGATCTGCACGGCCTCGGGCATCGCCTCGCGCACCTGGCGTGCGCCCTGCAGCTCGATCTCCAGGACAACGGAGCGTCCCCGTTCCAGGCGCTCGGAGACCTCGCTGCGCAGAGTCCCGTAACGGTGGCCGGAGTAGTCCGCATGCTCGAGGAACTCGCCCGCCTTCACCCGCCGCTCGAACTCGGCCGGGGTGAGGAAGTGATACTCGCGCCCGTCCTGTTCGGAGGGCCGAGGCTTCCGGGTGGTCGCCGAAACCGACACCTCCAGTTCGGGGGAGCGCTCCAGCAGATCCGAGATCAGCGTCCCCTTGCCCACCCCGGACGGCCCGGTGATCACGAACACCCTGCCGCGCTCGACCATGCGCGGACCCTAACCGGGCGATCCGAGCGAAAGTGCGCCGCTTGTGACGACTCAGCGCCGGAGCTGTGAAACCAGCTCGGTCCGCTGGCGCTCCGAGAGGCCGCCGATCGTCTTCGACGGAGAGATCCTGCACTGGTTCAGGATCCGGTTGGTCTTCACCCGTCCGTACTTGGGAACCGCCAGCAGCATGTCCAGGACCTTGGCCGTCTGGACGTATTCGGGCGGATCCAGGAGCAGGGTCTGGATCTTGACCTTGCCCGCCTTCAGGTCGCGCTTCAGCTGTGCGCGCCTGGAGCGGATGTCATTGGCCCTCTTCAGGGCCTCCATTCTCTGGTCCAATGATCTCTCCGGAGCGGCGTTGGAGGTCTGGACCGGGGGCCTCATGAACGGCGGCAGTATATCCCCGGTCCCGGGCCGCGGAAAGAGGTTTCACCCGATTGCGAAAAAAAGTTCCGTCTAAGCGGGCTCTCCCGCCGCCTCCCCGACCAGCTCGGCCAGCTCGGCGGCCACTCGCGAGCCCGCCGCGGGATCCCGGAAGCTCTCGGTCCCAACCGCGACGATCCGGGCGCCCGCTGAGAGCAGGTCCAGTGCGTCGCGGCCCCCGGCGATGCCACCCATCCCCACCACTGGGATCGAGACGGCGGCGGCCACCTCCCTGACCTGGTTGACCGCCACGGCCCGCACCGCCGGGCCGGAGAGCCCGCCGCGCTCCCCGCCCAGCCACGGTGCGCCGGTCGCCGGGTCGATCGCCACCGCTCGCAGCGTGTTGATCAGGGAGACGGCGTCCGCGCCCCCGCGCTCCGCCGCCAGCGCGATCGGCGCCGGCGAGACATTCGGGGTGAGCTTGACGACCAAGGGCTTGTCCGTGAGCGGGCGAAGCGCGGTGAGCAGGGCCTCGGCCTCCTCGGGCGACTCCCCCACGACCAGCCCGGACTCGACGTTGGGACAGGAAACGTTGAGCTCGACCGCCGCCACCTCATCGCGAGGGGCGACTCCGCGCAGCAGCCGCTCGAACTCGGCGTGGCTGGTCCCCATCACCGAGACGATCAGCGGAACCGGCAGCTCGACGAGCTGGGGCAGGTCCTCTGCGAGGAACCCCTCCAGCCCCTTGTTCGGCAGGCCGATCGAGTTGATCAGTCCGGATGGCGTCTCCCACAGCCGGGGGGGCGGGTTGCCGACACGCGGCTCCGGTGTGATCGTCTTGGAGACGAAGGCCGAGAAGGGAAAGCGCTCGAGGAGCTCGTCCCCGAATGCCCGCCGGGCGGCGATGGGGTCGAAGGTGCCCGAGCCGTTGATCACCGGATGCTCGAGCCGCAGCCCGCAGAGCTCGATCGCCATCAGTGCCCCGACCCCGGGACCAGGGCGTTCTCGATCTCCTCCCCCGGCACCACCGGTCCGTCCACGCAGAGGCGCAGATAGCCCCCGCCGGCAACTGGGACCGCGCAACCCATGCAGGCGCCGAACCCACAGGCCATCGGTGCCTCCATCGCCAGCTCACAGGCGACGTCGAGATCCGCGCACAGGGCCCGGACCGCTTCCAGCATCGCCGGGGGGCCGCAGGCGTAGACCGCGGCGCTCGCGGCGTCATCGCCGTCCAAGAGCACTGTGAGCAGGTCAGTGACGTATCCGCGATGCCCGCGGTGCCCGTCCTCGCTGGCGGTACGGATCTCGCTGCAGATGCGAGGGCGCTCCGCAGGCGGAGCCGAGGAGCGACCCGTTTCAAAAAGCTCGAGCCCGCCGGAGTTCTCGCGGTCGCGGAAGCCGAGCAGCACCCGGCTGGGCACGCCCCCGGCCGCGAGCCGTCGCCGCCACAGCGCCAGCGGCGCCACCCCGATCCCGCCGCCGATCAGGATCGCTCCGGCGGCAGCGGGATTGAGCTGCCGTGGAGGCGAGAAGGGCCGACCCAGGGGGCCGACGATCCAGAGCCGCTCGCCGGGCTCCAGCTC
Organism: uncultured Conexibacteraceae bacterium; assembly: GCA_964480205.1. Lineage (GTDB taxonomy): Bacteria > Actinomycetota > Thermoleophilia > Solirubrobacterales > 70-9 > CAYZPZ01. The sequence goes on along the minus strand of CAYZPZ010000094.1, from coordinate 1,071 downwards.
ACAGAGGCGGCGGGTGCCGGGGCCGACGTCCTGGGCGAGAAAGTCCAGCCGCAGGCCGCCGCTCCCCTGCGGCTCGCAGTCGGCGACGGAGAAGGCGCGCCCCAGGTAAGGCCGCCCCTCGTCGCCGCCCCAGCCCCGCTCCGCGGCGAGCATGTAGAACTGGCCGGCGGCCGGCTCCTCCCCGTTCGGATCGGCCACCGAGAAGATCCGATAGCCGCCGGACTCCCGATTGCGCGTCACCTCGCAGGCCCGGCGCCCGAACGGGACCGTGGAGCGCTCGCTCACCGTGACGACCGGCTGGCCGCTCACGTCTGGGTTTCCTCACCGACCAGCGCGTCGGCGTGGAGCTCCTGCAGGGCGACCACATCGGCCTCGCCGCGGGCGGCGGCGAAGATCGCTCGCGCCGCCGCCGAGGCACCGGTCATCGTCGTCACGCAGGGGATCCCGTGCCGGACCGCCTCGGTGCGGATCTCGTATCCGTCGGCGCGGGCGCCCGAGCCCGTCGGCGTGTTGATCACCAGATCGACGTCGCCGCTGCGGATGCACTCGACCACGTTCGGCGAGCCCTCGCCGATCTTGCGGATCCGCCGAACCGGGACCCCCATCCGGGAGATGGACTGGGCCGTCCCGGAGGTGGCGATCACCTCGAAGCCGAGATCGTGGAAGCGGGTCGCGAGCTGGGTCGCCGCCGGCTTGTCCGAGTCGGTGACGCTGATGAAGATCGTGCCCTCGTGAGGCAGGCCTACCCCCGCCGCGGCCTGCGCCTTGCCGAAGGCCGTCGGGAAATCGGCGGCGATCCCCATCACCTCGCCGGTGCTCCGCATCTCAGGGCCGAGCACCGCATCGGCGCCGGCGAAGCGGGCGAAGGGAAGGACCGCCTCCTTGACGCTGACGTGGCTCGGGACCTCGGCCGGCAGCTCCTGCTCGGCGAGCGATTCGCCCAGCATCAGCCGGCAGGCGATCTTCGCCAGTGGGGCGCCGATCGCCTTGCTGACGAAGGGCACCGTCCGCGACGCGCGCGGGTTGGCCTCGATCACCGCCAGCTTTCCGCCGGCTACCGCGTACTGGATG
>CAYZPZ010000093.1:0-7327 GCA_964480205.1 uncultured Conexibacteraceae bacterium | reverse complement strand
AAGGCGACCGCCGAATGGAGGCCCTCGCCTGCCTCAAGCTCAGCACCGTCCACCAGAACCGAGGTGACTTGGAAGAGTGCGCTTCACTTGCGGCCGAGGGGCTTGAGCTAGCACCCTCGGACGCAAGCATTATCCGGTTGCGACTGCAGGGCAATCGGGCCGTGACCTCTACCTGGCTCGACGGGACACTTGAGGAAGCTGCCCGGGCGTGCCGCCGCCTCGTCGTCGAGGCGAGTTCGATGGGTCACGACCATTACGCAGCAATCGCACATCACAACCTCGGAATTCTCTTCAGGGACCAGGGGCGCCTCATCGAGAGTGCGGCGAGCTTGGAGACTGCTCGAAGGGTCTGGCTCGATGGTCCCGAGAATCCTTACGGCGACAACAGTGAACTCGTGCTTACCCACGTCCTGCTCGGCAACCTCGCCCTCGCCCAGAGTCTGGCGGTTGAGGGCGTACGTCGCACAAGGCCCTGGCGGAGACCCCATGCAGAGGCCGAGTTGGGAATGGCGGCGTACCTCATCCATGCCGAGAGGTATGAAGAGGCACAGGAGATTCTGCAAAACCTTGTCCCAAGGCGTCATTCACTAGGGACCGCGGCGGGCCTGGCATCAGTGCTGTTTGTCGATGCGCTCTTTCTGGGGAATAGGAGCGCCGTAGAGACGCGCGAGGCAATCGCCCCCCTCCAGGGGTTGACGCCTGATCCGCGTCTTGGGCCGCTGGTGCAGACTGCGGTCGCCATCGCGAATCATGAGAACGGCGAGTGTCGTGGCTGTGACGATGCCCGTGTTGCCATTGCTCATTGGTCCGGCAAGGGAGCCAAGCTGCCGGCGAATATCGCGGAGATCAAGCTCGCGGTGCTTCACGGGGCGTGGACCGAGAAAGTGGTTCGGGCAGTTCTCTCCGCCGCGACATTCGGGGCGCTTCCGGGATTGAAGGTATGGACTCGACGCCTCCCGGACCCAAAGGCGTCGTCCCTTGCCCATCACTCCGCCGAAGCACTTGTTAGCTTGTTCCGGGTCGATCCGGAGCGGTGGCGGGCCGTCCTGATCCAGCGTTTGCCCAAGTTCTCACCCGCGGATCGCGCAAATGCGCTCGCCGCCATCACTCACAGACCAAACCGCGAGACGCTGGATCTCCTGAGCCACGTTGGCGGGGATGACGTCGCTCAGGCTCGCCGCGCTCTTGCTCACCAACAGGCACCGAGATTATTCGTTCGTACGTTCGGCTCGCTTGAGATTCATCGGGGCGCTTGGACCGCTCGACCGCAGCCAATGGGGAAACGACGGCTTCGCCTCTTAATGGGCCTCTTGGTCGCACACACCTCGCGCACGCTGCCACGGGATATCGTGCTCGACCTCCTTTGGCCCGACGCCGATCCCGGATCGGCGATCAACAGCCTCAACCAGGCAGTCTTCCAACTGAGGCGCCTTCTCGATCCCGAATACCGAGAGGGTCAGAGCGTCTCCTACCTGATATCAACGCCCGAGACCCTTCAGCTGAGCGCCGACCTCGTCAGAACTGACATCGGTGAATTCCGTCGGAGCTCGCAGCGCCTTCGAAGTGGCTCGACCCCTGCCGCGAAGTTGGGAGCCGCCCAGGAGTGCGTTGGCTTCATTCGCGGGGAGCATCTGGCCGATGTCCGCTACGAGGACTGGGCCGCACAAGCGCAGCTAGTCGTGCATGCAGAGGTTCGAGAGACCCTCCTACCCATAGCACACGGCGAAACCTTGCACGGATACCCGGAACTGGCGCTTCGAGCAGCCCAAGCGCTCGTTTCTCTCGATCCCCTCGACGAGACCGCAACTATTGCCCTCGCCGAGCAACTTGCGAAGGCAGGTCGACGGTCGGTCGCGCGTGATGTCATCAGACGGCTCGCTCTAGCGCTCGAGCGCGAGTTCGGAGAACCGCCGTCTCACGACCTGGAGGCTGCAATGAAGCTGGTAGGAGTCAAGACCTAATGGACCAGGGGCACGGGGAATTCCTGACCCCCTTGACTCTGCCGTCTTCCTCGCTTAGAGTTGCCTTGGTACTAGTACTGAGGTACTCCCACAGTACTGGGCCGGGCGCTTCGATCCATTGGCTGAATGTGGGCACTTGGGCTGGTGGGGAGCGTGTAGTGCAACCGACCCTTCTCCCGAGGGAGAGTCGGTTGAGGTTACTCAGAAGAGGGCACCTTCTGATGTCTAGAAGCAATCTGAAGGGCTGGTAGCCCGAGGGGGCAGCCATGCGAGTGACGAAGCGTCTGCAGGCTCTGCTGGCAGCCCTTTCAAGTTTGGCCATGCTGGCTATCGCCGGAGGCGCCAACCTTAAGGGCTGGTAGGCGATGTAGACTCCCGGATGATCTGCAGACGCTGTAGAGCATCCGGTGAACGTCCGACTTAGGCTGCTAGTCGCAACAACCACAGCCGCTGCAGCAGTAATGCTGGCAGCGGCTGTGTTCTTCTTTCCTGTCCGGAGCGGCCTCGAGCCACCGCTCGGCGTCGCCTTCTGGGTGGCGATGACGCTGATCGCGAGCGCGCTTCCCGTTCGACTGCCGGCCGGGACACAGGTGTCCGTCGGGGTCGCCCCCCTGATGGCGACGGTCGTGCTTGGAGGTCCCGCTGCGGCAGGAATCGTCAGCCTTCTGGGGACCTTCGATTCTCGAGAGCTTCGCGGACGAATCCCTTGGTACGGGACGCTCAGTAACCACGTCAATATCGTCATCCCAGCGATCCTCGCCGGAGTCACATTCGACCTGGCCGCGTTCGGCTTCACGGGCCTGGGCGTTGCTGACGCGGCGCTACCGCACGCACTCCGGACATTTGCAGCCCTCGCCGCTGCAGGTGTTGTCCATTTCGCGGCGAATGCTCTGCTCGCCGCAACCGTGCTGAGCGCCCGGTCTGGAGCTCCGTTCAAGGCAATTTGGGAACGCGACACGAGTGCCGTGATGGCGAACCTGGTCGCCTTGGTACCGCTCGGGTGGTTGATGGCGATGATCTTTCAGCTGCCCGGCGGGGTGGGGTGGTGGGCGACGCCGCTGTTCGTCATCCCGCTCTTCACCACGCGGCTGGCCTACCACCGCTATGTCGAGGCCCGTGAGCTCTTCGTCCAGACCATCTCCGCCCTCGCCAACGCGGTCGACGCGCGCGACAAGTACACCCGCGGCCACTCCGATCGCGTGAAGCGGATCAGCGGCGCCATGGCTCGCGTGATGCACCTGCCGGAGCAGCTGATCGAGCGGATCGAGTGGGCGGGGCTGCTGCACGACATTGGCAAGATCGGGATCCGCGACAACATCCTCCTCAAGCCGGGGCCGCTCGACCGCGACGAGCGGATCCTGATGAACCAGCACCCGGCGATCGGGGCGGAGATCGTGGAGCCGGTGGCGCAGCTCTCCGAGGAGGCGCCGCTCATCCGCTCTCACCACGAGTGGTTCAACGGGTCGGGCTACCCCGACGGCGGGGAGGCCCTGGACATCCCGCTGGGCGCGCGGATCATGACCATTGCCGACGCGTACGAGGCGATGACCGCCTCGCGCCCCTACCGCAAGAGCCCGCTCAGCCACGAGCAGGCGGTGGCCGAGCTCGAGAAGTACTCGGGCATCCAGTTCGACCCCGAGATAGTGCCGATCCTGGTGGGGCTCGACCGCTCCATCCTGGATCCGACACCGCCGGACGACCGCCTGCGCACCATGATGGAGGAGCAGGACGCGGCCGACGCCCTGCGCCGGGACCTTGTGCCCCAGGGCACCAGCGGACAGCTGACGGCGGGGGCTGAGCAGCAGTCAGGAGCGAGCGGAACGAGGCCACAGCTGGCCTCGGACGATGCTTCTTAGCGTCGTCACGATCGGCTTGGCGATCGCCGCCGGGGCGATCGCCGGAGGTGGACTCCCTCGCATCGCCGAGCTGCGGCTCCGGTGGTTCTGGCTGCTGGGTGCGGCGCTGGGCCTCCAGCTGCTGGTCGGCTTCGCCACCAACCTGGGGGTGCCGGATGAGATCGCGCCGGCGGGATACATCGGCGCCTACACCCTGGTCTTCGCCTGGCTGTGGGGGAACTGGCGGGTGCCCGGGCTCCAGATCGCGGCGGTCGGCATCGGCGCCAACACCCTGGCCCTCCTGCTCAACGGGGGTCGGATGCCGATCTGGCCGGAGGCGTTCTTCGCCGCCGGCTTCACCCAGGCCGATCTCGAAGGCGACGCCTTTCACTTCCTGCTCACGGTCGACACGGCGGCCGAGTTCGTCCGCCGCGGTGGGGTGCTGGGCGACCTGGTCCCGCTGCCGCTGCCGCTGGTGCGCAGCGTCCTGAGCATCGGCGACCTGCTCCTGAACCTGGGGATCTTCTGGGCCATCGTGGCGGCCATGACCCGGCCGGATGCGCCGAGCCGGGCCAGCTTCACCTTCACGCCGATGCAGGCGCGTCCCACCCCCGGCTCTGCCTTCGCCGCCACCGTCAGCCGCAGCGTTGCCGCGCCGCCGATGGATTCTGGCGCCCTGCGACCTCCGGCCGATGTGCAGGCCGATACCGGCGGAGCCGCCGCGGCCACCATGGACCGCGCGCCCGCCATCCCGGCGCCCATGGAGGGCGAGCGCACCCAGTCGCCGTACCTGCGCCTCAGCCGCAACCGGAACTTCTCGCTGCTCTGGTTCGGCCAGTTCGTCAGCTTCCTGGGGGATCGGCTGCACCAGGTCGCGCTGGGAGTCCTGGTGCTCCAGCGCGCGTCGCCGCTCGACTTCGGCCTGACCATGGCGGCCACCGCCATCCCGAACGTGTTCCTGGGGCCTCTGGCCGGCGCCCTGGTAGACCGATGGGACCGCAAGCGGACCATGGTGATCAGCGACCTGCTGCGCGCGGTGCTGACGCTGATGGTGCCGATCGCGATCGAGATCCACATCACCCTCGTCTACCTGATCGCCTTCCTGCTGGCTACGGTCAGCATCTTCTTCCGCCCCGCCAAGACGGCGGTGGTGCCGCAGATCGTCGACAAGGACGACCTGGTGACGGCCAACTCGGCCAGCACCGTGGCGGAGACGATCGCCGACATCGGCGGCTTCCCGCTGGCGGCGGCCATCGTGGCCGCGCTGTCGGGGATCATCGGCGCCGCCTTCGTGCTCGACGCGGCGACCTACGTGATCAGCGCCATCCTGATCGCGGCCATGAGCATCCCGGCCGAGAAGGTCGAGGTGGCGGCGCTGAGCGTGCGCGCCGTGTGGCGCGAGATCGTCGACGGGTGGCGCTTCCTGACCCGGCAGGCGGAGCTGATGGCGAACACGCTGGTCAGCTCGGTGGCGCAGATCGCCGTCGGGACCGAGATCGTGGTCAGCCTCATCTACGCCAAGGAGGTGCTGCTCACCGACCGCATCGGCTACCCGGAGAACTACTCCTTCCTGATGTCGTCGCTGGGGATCGGCAGCGTGGTCGGCGGGCTGCTGATCGGCCAGGTGGCGCGACGGGTGCCGAAGGGGCTGCTGGCGATCGGCGGCTTCGTGACGGTGGGAGTGGCGATGATCGTGGTGGGGATGGTGAACGACCCGTTCGTCGCCATCGGCCTGTACTTCGTCATCGGCATCGCCAACGTCGCCTACCTGGTCGCCAACGTGACCCTCTTCCAGGAGCGGACGCCGCAGGCGCTGATGGGGCGGGTCATCTCGACGCGGCAGGCGCTGGTGTTCGCGGTGATCGCGCTGTCCATGGTGGTTACGGGCGGGCTGGCCGGGCTGGTCGGGCCGGGGCCGGTGTTCATCGGCGCCGGGGTGCTGTCGGCGGTGGCGGGCCTGGGCGGCCTGCTGATCCCGGCCATGCGCAACGCACGCTGACCGGCTGCTGCTCCCCCGCCGCGCCGCCGCCTGCCCTCGGCCGCGCCCCCGATGGCGCCCCCGATGGCGCCCGATGGCCGAGAGCCTCACTGGGTGAAGCTAATGGCCAAGATGAGCCGATTCGCAGCCGCAACCGGGGCACTATGGCCCCAAAAACCTCACCGGCTGAGGCTAACGGCCAAGATGAGCCGCTTTTGGGCGCGAAACCGGGGTGCTGCTTGCCCGTAAGCCTCACGTGGTGAGGGAGGCGGCCAACATGGGGGCCGCAGCGCGCCATTCCAGGCAGTTGCGTGGCCGTTAGCCTCACTGGGTGACGACTCCCGCCGCCGGGCCGGGTGTCGCCTCCGCCGAGCCCGCCGCCGAGCCGCCGCCTGCCCTCGGCGACGCGACCCGGCCGCCGGCCCGCGTGCTACCCTTCGCCGCCGATTCCCCGATCAGCGAGGACCGATGAGCAGCGGCTACCGCGGCAGCCTCCCGCCAAGGGAGGACTACCTCTCTACGATCTGGACGCTCACCGTGGTGGGCATCTTCGTGCTGATCATCGTGATGGCCGCGCTGGGGCTGCCGACAGGCTTCGTCCCGGACCCCACGCCCACGCTGCAGCCGTCGCCGCCGGCGGTGGAGAGCCCATCGGCCAGTCCGACGCCGACAGAGTGAGGACGCCGGCAGGGTGACGCGACGGGGCGACGCGCCGACGCACGGGCAGCTCGGCGCGAAACCGACCCCCGTAAGCACGGTTGCAAGGTCCAACTTGTACGGTTTGCGCCCGCCGCATATACTGCGCAGCCCGGTAGCGAATCGGCCTGACCAACCCGACAGCCCGAGCCATCAAGGAGCCCTGATTGGCTGACACTCGCTCCCTTCTGGTCGTCGACGACGACTCCGACGTGAGATCCCTGCTGACCGACCTGTTCAAGGCCGAGGGGTGGAAGACCCGGGTCGCCAAGACGGGCGGCGAGGCCATCTCCGCGGTCGCCAAGGAGCGGCCCGACGTGGTCCTGATGGACGTCAAGCTGCCCGACCAGGACGGCCTCGCCACGCTCAAGCAGCTCAAGCAGGAGCACTCCGAGCTCGAGGTGATCGTCATGACCGCCTTCGGCGGCAGCAGCGTGGCGATCAAGGCCATGGGCCAGGGCGCGTACGACTACGTCACCAAGCCGTTCGAGATCGACGATCTGCTGGCCACCCTGCACCGCGTTTTCGAGCGCCAGGACATGGCCGATGAGGTGAGCGCGCTCCGCCTGGAGCTGGGCAAGAGCGCCGCCGAGCGGGAGCGGATCGTGGGCAACTCCAAGCCCATGCTCGAGGTCTACAAGGTGATCGGCAAGGTCGCCAGCTCGGATGCCACCGTCCTGATCTCCGGCGAGTCGGGCACCGGCAAGGAGCTGGTGGCAGAGGCGATCCACAAGGCCTCGAAGCGGAACCCGCACCCCCTGGTCAAGGTCTCGTGCGCGGCGCTTCCGGAGACCCTGCTCGAGACGGAGCTGTTCGGCCACGAGAGAGCGACGAGACGCAGGACAACGTCGTCTACG
>CAYZPZ010000092.1:0-7385 GCA_964480205.1 uncultured Conexibacteraceae bacterium | reverse complement strand
TCGAGCCGCGGTCAAGGAGGGGCTGCGCTTCGTGCAGCGGTCGGAGGGCGGCGGCCGATGTCGTCGAATCAAGACTCGTGCCCTCTCACGTCTACGTGATCGAGCTCGACCGCGCCGCCGGGCGGCGACGTGAGCCACGGCTGCCGTGGCTCTACGTCGGATCGAGTGCGCGCAGTCCCCAGGAGCGATTCGAGCAGCATCGCCGCGGATACAGGTCCGCGCGGCTGGTCAAGCGCTTCGCGCTGCGCTTGCGCCCTGACCTCTACGAGGACCTCCAGACGTTCCGCGGCCCGCGCGTCGCCGCCCACGCCGAGATGGAGCGGGCTCGCGAGCTGGCGGCCTGCGGCTTCGTCGCCCACTGCGACGGCACCTCATACGGCAAGGGCGAGGGCGGCTGGGAGGAGTGGGGCCCGGAACGCCTCGAGCCGGTGGTCGGCCACCTCGACCAAGCGGCACGGGAGCTCGCTGAGGCCGCGTTCAAGCCGCTGACCGCAGCGCGCTGCGCCCAACTCCTGCGCGGTGAGTACGGCTTCTGGGTTGCGGAGTACCTCGTCCAAGCCGATCCGCCGCCGGCCTACGGCCTCTTCGCGCACGTGCGGCTCGACGCCCTCCGCGCTCGCGTCGAGCGGCTCGCGGTCGCAGGCGACCTCGAGATCGCGCCGGACCCCCTCAGTCGCCGCTGAGCGCTGCCCGGATCTCGGCGATCGCCTGTCCGTTGTCGCGATAGTGGACGGCGCTCATGCCAAGCTCTCTGGCGGCGGCGCAGTTGTGCTCGACGTCGTCGACGAACAGGCAGCTCTCGGGGGCCACCCCGCCGAGACGCTCCAGGGTGAGCTGGTAGATCTCGGGCTCTGGCTTGCGGGCGTCAACGAAGGCGGAATCGACCACCAGCTCGAAGATCTCGTCGACCGGCAGCATCGAGCGCCAGAGCGGCTCCCACTCGCGCACGTTGTTGGTCAGCAGGGCCATCCTCAGGCCGCGTGACTTCAGCTCGCGCATCAGCTCGATCATCGGCTCGTTCGGCTGCAGCGCCTCGAAGTAGATCTCGCGGAAGCGGCGCATCTCGGGCCGGTGCCCGAGCGCCGGCTCAAGCTCGTCCCCGATCCGGTCGAGGAAGTCGGGCTCGCTGAGCCTGCCCTTCTCCAGCTCGAACAGGGGGTGGTTTCCCTCGCGCTGCTCGATCCGCGCCATCGCTTTGCCCAGCTCCTCGAACGGGATCCCCGTCTGGTCCTGCACCGCGGCGAAGGACTGGATCAGGGGGCTGGTGAGCACCCCGCCGAAGTCCGAGATCACCACCTCGATTCCTCTCCGAGCGGCCGGATCGCTCATGAGCGCCGGATCAGGTAGCTGCCCTGGCTCGCGAATCCCTCGGCCGAGCTCTCCAGCAGGGCGGCGCGGACGCTGTCGCTGACGAGCGCCTCACCGAGCACGGTTCCCGCCGCACGCATCGGCGGCGCCTCACCACCCGCCGGCCACAGCTCCAGCCCGGCACGGGTCTGACGGCCGGCCTCGTCGTACTGCGTCGAGAGCAGCGCCTCGGCGAAGGCGTGGGCCTGAGCCTCGGCCTCGAGCAGCCAGGCTCCGGTCCGCTCGGCGTCGTGTCCGGAGGCATCGGGCTCGCGCCGGCTGGTGAGGACCACCAGGGCTCCGTCGGGCACCGGGATCGCGAGGTGGCGCACCAGCTCGGCCCCCCGCAGTGGGTCCTCGCCCCAGCGGGTCAGATGCGCAGCGCAGTCGATCGCCCGCTTACCACCCGGGCCGTCGTACTCCACCCGCGCGCGGCAGATGCCAGCGGCGGGGCTTCCCGGCGTCGCCTCGCCCCCGGGCTCGGTGAGCGCGGCCAGCTCGAGCATGGGCGAGAGCCGCGCGACGCAGCGGGCGCCCTCGGCGCTGAGCGCGAGCTCGACGGTGCCGTCGCCCTCAGCTCCGATCTCGGCGGTCGCCCCCTTCGCATCGCCTTCGGCGCCCAGCAGCCCGCCGGCCCCGCCGGGCGCGCGCCAGCCGAGCCCGCCCAGGCCCGAGGCCTGGTCGAAAAAGCCGCAGACCACCACCGCCGCTTCGCTCATCCGGGGAAGGGACGGCGCCCCGGCGGCAGCGCGTCCGCGTCCTCGTCCTCGACCTCGTGCGCGGTCCCCTCGATGTCGCCCGGACGTGGACTGGACCGCCCCGGCGTGGTCCAGTCGAAGTCCTCGGCCGCCGGCTCGGGCCGTTCGGGACCTGGCTGGTCAGCGGGCACGCGGCGGGCTCGCCGGTCTCTGACCCGGCCGAACCCCCAGGCCGCTGCGCGCGGCCCGATCGCCAGTCGGCCGACGATGACCCTTCGGGTCATCGCCCTTACGGCGGCCCGGCTCGGCGGGATCAGCAGCAGCAGGCCGACCAGGTCGGTGAGGAAGCCCGGGGTGAGCAGCAGCGCGCCGCCGAAGATGATCAACACGCCGTCGAAAACCTCCTTGGCGGGGACGCGGCTTTCGCCGAGGGCCCGGTTGAAACGGACCCAGGCGCCGCGGCCCTGCGAGCGCAGCAGCACCGCGCCGATCACGCTGTCGAAGATGAGGATGAACAGGGTCGGCCCCAGCCCGATCGCCCCGCCGAGCTGGATGATCAGATACAGCTCGACCAGGGGGATGACGATGAACAGCGCGATGAGGAGAAGCGGCACGGGGGCAAGGCTACTCAGCGGCCCGAACAGGCGGCCGCGCACCGCCCGCGGCCGGCCCGCAGGGCGCCCCGGCTACGATTCAGGGCATGGCAACAGGAACCGCCACAGAAGAGGACATCTACGAGGCGCTGGAAGAGGTGATCGACCCTGAGCTGGGTCTGGACTTCGTCTCGCTGGGCTTGGTCTACGACGTCGCGATCGAGCAGGACGAGGCCCACATCACCTTCACCCTGACCACGCCGGCCTGTCCGATCGGCCCGCAGGTCTCCGAGCAGATGCGCGAGTTCGTCGGCGACCTGGAGGGCATCAGCAAGGTCCATCCGAAGATGGTCTTCGATCCGCCCTGGTCCCCGGAGATGATGTCCGAGGACGCCAAGTTCGCGCTCGGGTACTAGCGCTCAGGGCAGCTGCTCCTCGACCTCCAGGGGAGGCGGGGTCATGGCCGCGGCGAGGATCACGAGCGAGAAGGCGAGCATCCGCACCGTGAGCCCGAGCGTGTCCTCGGGGAGCGGCTCGGCGAAGACGATGGGGCCGGCGGCGATCGTGGTCGCGTTGGCCGCGACGCTGGTGACCGCGATCACCGGCACCGCCGGGCCGAGCTGGAGGCTGCGCGCGGAGACCAGCAGACCGGCCAGGGAGAGGATGAGGATGACAAGGGCCAGGGGGCTGAAGACGATCGCGGCAAAGCTGCTCGTCCCCAGCTCGTCCGAGAGCGCCTTGATCGTCGTGTCGGAGGCCGCCCACAGCAGTCCGGCCGAGGCGCCCAACAGCACTCCGGCGCGCGGCGTCCCCCGGCCGCCGAGAGCCACGAGTAGCCCGCAGGCCGCGACGACGGGAACGAACACCGCGAGGGTGGAGCCCTCGTAGTCGGAATGGGCGGAGGAGGCGCCGCCGTCGAGGGTGGCGGCGAGGAAGGCGAGGCCCGCCGCGGCGAGAGCCACGCCGATCCACTCCCGGCGCGAGACCCGGTGCGCGAAGAAGCGCTCGGCGACCACGGTCAGCATCACCAGGCCGCCGGCGATCGTCGCCTGCACCAGGGAGATCGGGGCGAGCGCCAGCGCGCCGACGTGAAACCCCCAGCCGGCCATGGCCACCAGCACGCCGATCGTGTACCAGCGCGAGCGGAACAGCATCAGCGAGCTCCAGATCGGCCGGCGCCAGTCCACGTCGGGCCGATCCACCGCGCCCCGGTGCTTGTAGAGGAAGCCGATAATCGACGCCAGGGCCGTGGCCAGCGCGAGCAGCAGACCGATCTGGACGCCGAGCGACATCGGGCGCGGCAGGCTACAGACCGTTCGCCGCCGCCCCGAGCGGGAATCTGAGTGGCGCGGCCGCACCGATCGGGGTCTACAGTTGTTTCAGTGAGCACGATGGCCAGCCGACAGGGAGCCCCGATCGTCGTGCCAGTGATCGCTCTGTGCCTCGCGCTCGCCGTCGCCTCGCTGGCCGCAGCGGGCTCAGCGGCCGCGGTCGCGGGCCCGCCCGAGGGCACGGCCCCGACCGGCCGAGCGATCGTCGAGGTCGCCACCCCGTCCCTGCCAGCGGGAAGCAGCGAGGCGGAACGGCGCGGCTGGCTGCGCGAGCGCGGCCGGGCGGCCGAGATCCTCACTCGGGTGGCGGATCGCAACGGCCTTTCCGTGCTCGGCCGCATCCCGGAGACCGGCCAGCTCACGGTGAAGCTCGGTGGGGGCGGGGTCGAGGCGCTCCGCCGGCGCCTGGCGGACGATCCGCGCATCGAGCGAGTTACCCTCGATCGGCTTCTCGAGCGCCGCTACACGCCCAATGACTCCGGTTTCGGCCTGCAGTGGAACCTCGTCCGCTCCGCGGGGCCGGGCGCCTGGAACCTCTCCAGGGGTGTCGGCGCCGAGGTGGCGGTGATCGACACGGGCGCCTACACGGCCCATCCCGACCTGGCGGGCCGGATCGCGGCTCGCATCAACTGCACGATGTTCGGCTGCGGCGGCACGAACGTCGCGGATTCCGACGGGCACGGCACCCACGTGGCCGGCCTGGCCTGTGGCGACTCCAACAACGGCTACGGGATCGCCTCGCTCGGGTTCGACTGCAACCTGGCCGTGATCAGATTCGACTTCTCCTGCTCGGGCGCGGCCCATGCCGTCGTGCAGGCCGGCATTCGGCGCAGCGATGCGATCAGCATGAGCTTCGGCGGGCCCTGCAGCTCGATGACCGATGAGCTCGACTTCGCGCGTGCCCGCGGCTCGGTCCTGGTTGCTGCCGGCGCCAACGAGCCGAACCCGGACCCCTCGGGCAACTACCCCGCCCAGTGGCTGCAGCCGAGGGGAACCGGGTCCGCCTTGGACTCCGGTCGCGGTCTGGTGGTCACCTCCGCAAAGGCAGATGGCACGCGCAGCTCATTTGCGCAGATGGACAGCGGCGTCTCCGTCGCCGCCTTCGGCTCGGCGACCAACGCGCGCACCGGGGGACAACAGGGGATCCTCTCGACCTGGATCAACGGCAACGGCTCCTGCGCGAGCTGCCGCACTAGCCTCAACGGGGATCCTCGCTTCGCCTATCTCGTCGGCACCAGCATGGCTACCCCACAGGTTTCGGGCCTGGTCGCGCTGATGCGCTCGGTGCAGCCCGCGCTTGCGTCATCGCGCCTGACCCGCCTGGTCAAGCTCAACGCGAGCCACTGCGGCAGCTACGGCGGCGGGCTCGGCTGGGGCGTGATCAATGCCGAGCGCGCGCTCACCTCCGCCCTCGGGTACGACGTCGCCGCGCCCACCTCGCAGGTGAAGAGGAAGAAGGGCAAGAAGGCGAAGCGGGTGCGGAAGCGCAAGGGCGTGTGGCTGCTGAAGCTGAAGCGCTCGGACGCCGCGATCGCCGGCTGCGATCGAGAGGTGCGCAGCTCGGGCGTGAGGAAGATCAACGTCTTCGTCTCGCGCAACGGCAAGCCCTACCGCCGCCTCAAGAAGACCACGCGCAAGACGACCCGCTTCAAGCCGAAGAAGAAGGGCAAGTACCGCTTCATCTCGCGGGCGGTCGATCACGCGGGCAACCGCGAGCCCTGGTCGACCTCGCCCGACATCAAGGTGAAGGTGAAGCGGGTGAAGAAGAAGGGTCGGCGCTAGCCGGGCAGGTCGGCGCCCGCGGCGAGATCGGCCTCGGCGCCGGACTTCTTGGCCGCGGCGACCTGGAGCAGCTCAGCCAGCGACTCGTTGAGCCCGTCTGTGACCAGGTCAACGTCCTCCATCGAGTCGTAGTCGGCGAGCAGGCCGAAGTTCATCGTGCCGTGGTAGCTCATGATCGCGATCGCCAGAGCATGGTGCTCGGGAAGGAAGGCCACCGGGAAGACGTCCTGGAGCTCGCGGCCCAGCACGTAGAGCGGGATCTGGGGTCCGGGGACGTTGGTGACGATCAGGTTGAACAGCCGAGTGGAGAAGTTGATTCGCGCGGCCTGGGCGAGCAGGGTCGGCGGCGCGAAGTCGTTGAAGCGCGAGATCACCTCGGCCCCCAGCGCCTGCTTGGACTCCTTGAGGTCGTCCATCGCGGCGCGCACCAGCTCGAGGCGACGGATGGGGTCCTCGACGTAGACCGGCAAGGGCCCGCGCATCGCGGCGATCCGGTTGCCGAGCTGGCCCTGCTCGTCCTCGGTCCTGATCGAGACCGGCACCAGCGCCCGCAGCTCCAGGCCCTCGATGCGGATCCCGCGGCCCCGCAGCCAGTTGCGCAGCGCCCCGCTGACCACGGTCAGCACCACGTCGTTGACCGTGCCCCCAAGCGCGTCCTTGATTCGCTTGAAGTCGTCCAGGTCAGAGCGGGTCCAGGCGAAGCGCCGGTGGGATCCGATCTCCACGTTCAGCGGGACGTCGGGCGCGGGGTCGGCGAAGTTCCAGGCCACCTCTCCGATCGCCTCGACCGCCTCGGTCGCCCGCTTGGCCGCCGCCCGCGGGCGACGCGCCGCGCTCAGGGCCCGCCGGGTCAGATTAAAGGGCGTTTCCGCCAGCTCCTTGACCCCGCGCGCGGCGAGCTCGGCGGAGGAGGGCGGAGGGCTGGGGACCCAGGGAGAGTCCGGATGGCTCGGCTCGGGGACCGGCTTGACGTCGAAGAGCACAGTGGCGATATCGACCCCGGAGACCCCGTCGACCAGCGCATGGTGGGTCTTGTTGATCAGCGCGAAGCGGTTGCGCTCCAGGCCCTGCACCAGCCATAGCTCCCACAGCGGCTTCGAGCGGTCGAGCCGCTGCGAGAACAGCCGCCCGGCGATGTTGCGCAGCTGCTCCTCGGATCCCGGCGAGGGCAGGGCCGAGTGACGGACGTGGTAGGCGAGGTTGAAGTTCGGGTCGTCGACCCAGAACGGCCGGCCGGTCTGCATCGGCGGGAAGGCCAGCTTCTGGCGAAAGCGGGGCACCAGGTGCATGCGGCTGCGCACATGCTCGAGGAAGTCCTCGTAGGTGGGAGGGGGGCCCTCGAAGATCAGCACCGCGCCGACATGCATGTGGCTGGATGACCCTTCATTGGTGAGGAAGGAGGCATCCACCGAGCTCAGCCTGTCGAGGTGAGGCTGTGTCATCCGGCTCAACCCTATCGCCCGCAACTCGCAACGACCAGTGGGTACCCTTGGGCGCAGCTTGTCCTCCTCCCTAGATAAACGGGTTGCTCCTGCGGAGCACCCTCGCACCAGCGCGGGGCCCCGGCGGGTCCTGCTGGCGGCGCCGCGCGGCTATTGCGCGGGCGTCGACCGCGCCGTGCAGACGGTCGAGCA
>CAYZPZ010000091.1:0-7473 GCA_964480205.1 uncultured Conexibacteraceae bacterium | reverse complement strand
TCGGCTATCCGATCGCCTGCAAGGCGACCGGCGGCGGCGGCGGCAAGGGTTTCCGCGTCGCGGAGTCCGAGGACAAGCTGGAGGAGGCGTTCGAGGGCGCCGCCCGCGAGGGTGAGAAGTTCTTCAGCGACCCGACCGTGTACCTGGAGCGCTACCTGGAGGACCCACGCCACGTCGAGGTCCAGGTGCTCGCCGATGCCAAGGGCAACGTGATCCACCTGGGCGAGCGCGACTGCTCGATCCAGCGCCGCCACCAGAAGCTGATCGAGGAGGCCCCCGGCCCGCACGTGGACGAGGAGATGCGCGAGCGGATCGGCAAGATCGCCACCGAGGCGGCGGCCGCGGTCGGGTACCGCTCGGCGGGAACTGTCGAAGGGCTGCAGGTGGGCGCCGACTACTTCTTCTTGGAGATGAACACCCGCGTGCAGGTCGAGCACTGCGTGACCGAGATGGTCACCGGCTTCGACATCGTCCGCGAGCAGGTCCGGATCGCCGCCGGCGAGAAGCTCTCGATCTCCCAGGACGAGGTCGAGCTGCGCGGCCACGCGATCGAGTGCCGGATCAACGCCGAGGCCGCGCACAAGAACTTCGCCCCCGCCCCGGGACGGATCTCCACATACCGCGAGCCAGCCGGGCCCGGGGTCCGCGTCGACTCGGGGGTGGTGCCGGGCTCCGAGGTGACCCCGATGTACGACCCGATGGTGGCCAAGCTGATCGTCTGGGACCTGGACCGCGAGAAGGCGACGGCGCGGATGCTGCGGGCGCTGGAGGAGTACGAGATCGGTGGGCTGACCACCCTGATCCCCTTCCACAAGGCGATCCTCGCCACCGAGCAGTGGGCCAAGGGCGAGACCTGCCGCGATCTGATCGGCGACCGCAAATGGCTGAAGTCGCTGGCGCCGCAGGAGGTCGCCGACGCCGTCGCCGAGGAGGAGGACGGCAAGGTCGCGCGCGACTACCAGGTGGAGGTGGGCGGCAAGCTCTTCGACGTCAAGGTGATCGGCGACGCCGCCTCCGCCTCCGCCGGCGGCGGCTCATCCGGCCCCGGGCTGAAGCGCCCGCCCAAGCGCGAGCGCGCCGCGGTCGGTGGCGCCGCCGCCGCGGCCGGTGAGAGCCTCGTCTCTCCGCTTCAGGGCACCGTCCTCCGCGTCGCCGTCGAGCAGGGGGCCGAGGTCTCCGAGGGCGATCTGGTCTGCGTGATCGAGGCGATGAAGATGGAGAACGAGATCACCGCCCATCGCTCGGGCAAGGTGACCGAGCTGCCGATCTCCGACGGCGCCGCGATCTCCAACGGGGACCTGCTCGCGAAGATCGAGTAGGCGGACCCTTGGCTGGGCGAACGGATCCTGAACGGCGCGGGCTCTTGGTCGGGACGCTCCACCTGGGAGCCCTGTGGGCCCTTGGGGTGGCGCAGCCGATGCTCGACCTGCTCGGGCGTAACCCGGAGTTCTTCGTCGCCCGTGGCAACACGAGGCTGGAGATCGTCGGGCTCGCGCTGACGATCGCGCTGGCGCCCCCGCTGGCGATGCTCGCGATCGAGGCGATCGCCGAGCGGATCCGGCCGGCCCTTCGCGATCTGCTCCACTTGACCCTGGTCGGCCTGTTGACCGCGGTGATCGCCGTCCAGATCCTCGATGACGTCAGCGGCGGCCCGGGAGCGGTGCTGATTGCGATCTCGGTCGCGCTCGGCACCGGTGGCGCTCTCCTCTACGCGCGGCAGGAGCTGGTGCCGCAGGCGCTGACCGTGCTCTCCCCGGTCCCGCTGGTGTTCGTGGCGATGTTCCTGTTCATGTCCGACGCCCGCAAGCTGGTGCTGCCCGCCGACGAGGCCGAGGCAGCCGCGATCACGGTGCCGGGATCCACCCCCGTCGTGGTTCTGCTCTTCGATGAGTTCCCGGCGACCTCGCTGATGGGAGCCGACGGCGAGATCGACCGCGCCCTCTTCCCCAACTTCGCCGAGCTGGCCGACCAGGGCATCTGGTACCCGAACGCCACCACCGAGGCCGACCTCACCCCGCGCGCAGCGCCGGCCGTGATGACCGGCTCCTACCCGGGGCAGGACCAGCTGCCCCGGGCCGAGGAGCACCCCAACAGCATCTTCACCCTGCTCGGCGGCAGCTACCGCCTGAACGTCAGCGAGCCGCTGACCAGCGTCTGCCCCGAGGGCCTCTGCGGCGCCGAGGCGGGTCCCGCCGCCTCGGAGCGGATAGACAGCCTGATCTCGGACCTCGGCGTCGTCTACGCCCACCTGCTGCTGCCGGAGTCGCTGCGCAACGGGTTGCCCGCGGTCGATGAGAGCTTCGGCGATTTCGGTGCCGGCCCCGAGGGGGGCGCCGGTCGGGCCGACGCCGCCGAGGAGGAGGCGGCCGCCGAGGCCCAGGGTGGGCTCGAGCCGGAGGGCCAGACGGCCGGTGGCGAGACCGGGCGGCGGAGCGAGAAGCAGGCCGGCCGGGCGACCAAGGGCTTCAGCATCGGACACAGCAGCTTCGAGGAGCGCAGCGCCGAGCTGGGCGGCTGGCTCGAGGGTCTCGAGCGGGAGGGCCGTGCCCTGCACTTCGCCCATCTGGAGCTGCCGCACGTGCCCTGGACCTACTATCCGAACGGCCAGCGCTATCCGTCGGGGCTGCTGGAGCGCGACGGGCTGCGCGACGTCAAGGGCAGGAACCCGGAGCAGAGCTACCTGAGCACGCTGCTGCAGCAGCGGCACCTGCTTCAGGTCGGCTACGTGGACCGGATCCTCGGTCAGGTGATCCAGACCCTGAAGCGGCAGAAGCTCTGGGATCGGGCGATCGTCGTGGCCGCAGCCGACCACGGCGTCTCCTTCGAGCCCGGTCAGCCCCGCAGGGTCCCGAACAGCTCCAATCTCGCCGAGATCGCGACCGTGCCGCTGCTGGTGAAGCCACCGGGCAGGCCGATGGGCCGGGTGGACGAGCGCCCCGCTCGAACCGTCGACATCGTCCCCACCATCGCCGACCTGCTGGGCATCACGATTCCCTACGAGACCGAGGGCGTTTCACTGTTGAGAGAGCTGCCGCCGCGAGCTCGGGTCGCGGTCGAGGACCGCTACGGGCGGCGCCTGGGCATCCCCTTCGCCGAGTTCGTGCGAGAGCGCGAGGGCCTGATCTCCGAGAAGCTCGCTCGGTTCGGCCGGCGCGGGGGCTGGGAGCGGATGTTCCGGGTCGCCCCGCACGAGGAGCTGATCGGAAGGAGGGTCGACTCGCTACCTCGGGAGCCGGGCGCGGATCGATCGGAGTTCTGGGAGCCGCACCGCTGGAACGCCGTGGAGCCGAGCGGGGTCCTGGTCCCCAGCTCGGTGCGAGCGACGATCTCGGAACTCGAGCCGGGGGTCCCCGTCGCCGTCGCCATCAACGGCCGGATCCAGGCGATGGCCACGAGCTATCCCGTGGGCGAGGAGACACGCATCTTCGCCGTGGCCCCTCCCTGGTCGCTACGCCCCGGGCGAAACTCCGTCGAGATCTTCTCGGTCGGCAGGGCGAGCCCGATCCGCCTGACCTCGCTCGGCGGGGTAAACCTGGGCGCCGCCCCCTGAGTCGGGCGAGCGTGCTCAGCCCCTGAGCCGCGTCGCTGCTACCGTCCCCGGGCCTATCGACGGCGCGGGGCAGCGCCGGCAAGCCGCGACAGACTAGGAGAGGATGTGAGCGACCCCATATTCGGCTACCTCGACCCCGGCAGCGGGAGCATGATCCTGCAGATGATCCTGGGCGGTGCCGCCGGCCTGATCGTCGCGCTGAAGATGTTCGGCCGCCGGCTGTTCGACACGCTTTTCTTCTGGCGGCGTCGGGAGCCGACCAGCGCAGAGAAGGCCGCCGCCGAGAGCGGCACCGACGCCTGATCGCGACGCGGTTGGGGCGGTGAGCGAGCTACCGGCGCTCGCGCAGTTCGAGCCGGGCTCGTTTCGCGATCCCGACTCGCGCGTGCTGCTGCGCGGGGAGGAGGTCCTTCGGGCGCTCAGCCCCCAGGGACTCGAGGACTGGGAGGCGCTCGCCTCCTCCGGCCTCGGCGAGCGCCTCGCCTCCGAGGGAAAGCTGATCGCCACCGAGCGGTTCGCGGACGCCGACGCCGAGCGGGTCGCGGCCCGGGATGCAGGCGGTGCTGCCGCGATCCTGCGCCACGAGCGAATCCCGTTCGTCTCGTATCCGTACGAGTGGACCTTCTCGATGCTCCGGGAGGCGGCGCTGCTGCAGCTCGAGCTGCTGGAGCTGGCCCTGGAGCAGGGCCTGACCCTGAAGGACGGCTCGCCATACAACGTGCAGTGGCGCGGCTCTGAGCCGGTCTTCATCGACGTCGGCTCCTTCGAGCGCTGGCGCGAGGGCGAGCCCTGGGCCGGATATCGGCAGTTCTGCATGCTCTACCTCTACCCGCTGCTGCTTCAGGCCCACCGCGGCATCGACTTCCAGCCCCTGCTGCGGGGCTCCGTCGACGGCATCCCGCCGAGCGTCGCCGATCGCATGTTCTCCTTGCGCGACCATCTGAGGCGCGGGGTCCTCACCCACGTTCATCTGCATAGCCGCCTCGAGCGGCGCTTCGAGTCGCGCACCAGCGGCGAGGTCCGCGGCGAGCTGAGGCGCGCCCGGCTGCGACCAGAGGTGGCCCGGGCCAACGCCCGCAAGCTGAGGAGGCTGGTCGAGCGCCTGGATTGGCCCGCGGGGCGGACGGCCTGGACCGACTACCGTCGCACGAGCACCTACAGCGACGAGGCCGGACGGGCGAAGGCCGAGTTCGTCTCGCGCACGGCCGCGGGGTGCGCCGGCGGCCTGGTCTGGGACCTGGGCTGCAACGACGGCGCCTACGCGCGACTCGCCGCCGAGCACGCATCGCTGGTGGTGGCCGTGGACTCCGACCACGCCACGGTCGACGCGCTCTACCGCGGCCTGCGCGAGCAGGGCGAGAAGCGGATCCTGCCCCTGGTCGTCGACCTCGCCGATCCCTCTCCCGGCCTGGGCTGGCGCGGCCGCGAGCGCCTGCCGCTCGCCGACCGGGGTCGCCCGCGCCTGGTTCTGGCCCTGGCCCTGGTTCATCACCTGGCGATCAGCGCCAACCTGCCCCTGGCCGAGGTGGTCGGCTGGCTGCGCTCGCTGGAAGGCGACCTCGTGGTCGAGTTCCCCGAGCGCGAGGATCCGATGGTCACTCGCCTGCTCGCGGGCAAGCGTGAGGGTGCTCACCCGGACTACGAGCGGGAGACATTCGAGCGGCTGCTCTCCGGCAGCTTCCGGATCGAGCGGCGCGAGACGCTGCCCGGGGGCACCCGGGTCCTGTTCGAGGCGAGTCCTCGCTAGCCGGGGCTACTTGGCCCCGAGCTTGGCGGCTGCGTCGCGCAGGTTCTTCACGGTGGCGTCGGGGGCCTTGCGGCCGCTCTCGAGCTTGGCGCCGTGGCGGTTGACCCAGATCACCGGCACGTTCATCTTCAGGCAGGGGGCGACGTCGGTCTCGTAGTTGGAGCCGATGTGGACCCAGCCCTTCTTGCCGCCGATCCGCCGCGCGCACTCGCGGAAGTGCGTGTTGTCGGGCTTGTAGCTGCGCACCTGCTGCGCGGTCACCACCAGGTCGAGCTCGGTGCGCAGGTGCCGCCGGGAGACTCCGAGCAGCTTGTCGTCGATGTTGGAGATGATCCCGATCTCGTAGCGCTCCTTGAGGCGATCCATCGCGGCGTTCGCCTCGCGAAAGGGCTGCCAGCGGGCGACGCTGTCGGGCAAGAACTGGGCCCGGGAGGGCTCGATCGTCCAATCGATCTCCTCGGCCACCTCGACCGCGGCGCGCCTCAACACCTCCGCGTAGAGCTCATAGGAGCCCGCCATGATCTTGGCCTGGGCCTCGAAGAAACGCTGCAGCAGTGCGTCCTGATCGATCGTCAGCCCGTCGCGCTCGGCCTCCTTGCGGAAGGCGTCGGTGATCCCCTTCTCCCAGTCGATCAGGCATCCGTAGCAGTCGACGGTCACCCAATTGATCTCTTTCAGCTTCGGCAGGGCCATGAGCGGCGGGCGATTATCGCAACTTGCTGGTTTCCGGGATCTGCGCCATGCCCGGCGGCGCGATGGGCGGCTCCGATAGGCTCCGGCGGGCTTGGATCTCCTCGAGTACCAGGGAAAGCAGCTGTTCGCCCAGCACGGCGTCCCCGTGCCCGAAGGCCGCCATGCCGCCACCGTCGACGACGCGGTCGAGGCCGCCGAGCAGCTCGGCTACCCCTCCGTGGTCAAGGCCCAGGTGCAGATCGGCGGCCGGGGCAAGGCCGGCGGGATCAAGGTCGCAAAGGACACCGACGAGGCGCGGACGCACGCCGAGGCGATCCTGGGCATGGACATCCGCGGCCCCCGGGGCGAGGGCCCGTTCAAGGTCCACGAACTGTGGATCGAGAAGGCCTCCGAGATCGCCTCCGAGTACTACGCCTCGATCATCCTCGATCGCTCCGCCAAGAAGCTGATGGCGATGCTGTCGGTGATGGGCGGCATGAACGTCGAGGAGATCGCCGAGAAGGATCCCCAGGCGCTGGCCCGCCGGCACGTCGAGCCCGGCGAGGGATTCGGCCACGAGCGGGCCGCCGAGCTGGTCGCCGAGGCCGGTGTCGACGAGGACGTGCGCGAGCCCACCGCCGAGATGATGGTGAAGCTGTATGAGGCCTTCGCGGAGCTCGACGCCACCCTGATCGAGGTCAATCCCCTGGTGGTGACCTCCGATCGCCAGGTGGTGGCGCTCGACTCGAAGGTGACGATCGACAACTCGGCTCTCTATCGCCAGGAGGAAGCGGCGGCCTTCGAGAACGGGGCCGCGGAGGACCCCCAGGAGGCGATGGCCAAGGAGAAGGGCCTCACCTACGTGAAGCTCGACGGCGACATCGGCATCCTCGGCAACGGCGCAGGGCTGTGCATGTCGACGCTGGACGTGGTCGCCCAGGCCGGCGGCGAGCCCGCGAACTTCCTCGACGCGGGCGGGGGCTCCAAGGCCGAGGCGATCGTCGACTCGCTCGAGGTGATCACCTCCGATGAGAAGGTGGTGGCGCTGCTGTTCAACATCTTCGGTGGCATCACTCGCTGCGACGAGATCGCCAAGGGGATCATCGAGGCCTCCAGACAGATGGAGCTCAAGGTGCCGGTGGTGGTGCGGCTGGACGGGACCAACTCCGAGGAGGGCCTGGAGCTGCTGGCCGAGGCGGACCTGCCCGCCCTGCAGGTGGAGAAGACGATGCTCGGCGCCGCCGAGAAGGTGGTCGAGCTCGCCGAGGGGAGGGGCTGATGTCGATCATCGTCGGCGAGGGAACCAAGCTGGTCGTCTCCGGCCTCACCGGCCGCGAGGGCAGCTTCCACGGGCTGCGCAACCGCGACTACGGCACCGACGTGGTCGCCGGCGTCACCCCGAAGAAGGGCGGCCAGGACGTCGAGGGGATCCCGATCTTCGACACCATCGCCGAGGCCGTCTCCGAGCGTGGCGCCAACACCTCGATGATCTTCGTCCCCGCCC
>CAYZPZ010000090.1:0-7641 GCA_964480205.1 uncultured Conexibacteraceae bacterium | reverse complement strand
CGGCCGGGAGCTCGCTCGACGTGATCGAGATGGACGCCGCCTCCAACCGCTCGGTCGACGACGTCCGCGAGCTGCGCGAGCGGGTCGGCTACGCGCCGGCCGAGGGCCGCTGGAAGGTCTACATCCTCGACGAGGCCCACATGCTGACCAAGGAGGCCTGGAACGCGTTTCTGAAGACGCTCGAGGAGCCGCCGCCGAACACCGTCTTCGTGCTCGCCACCACCGAGCCGCAGAAGGTGATGGCGACGATCGTCGACCGCTGCCAGCGCTTCGACTTCCAGCGCCCCTCGCTGGAGCAGATCGCCGAGGTCATCAAGCGGGTCGCGAAGGCCGAGGCGATCGAGATCGACGACGGCGCCGTGGGGCTGATCTCCCGAGCGGCCACGGGCAGCTTTCGCGACGCCCTCGGCACCCTCGATCAGCTCGTCGCCTTCGGCGGCGGCGGGATCTCCACCGACGAGGTGGTCGAGCTGCTCGGCGCCGCCGACGCGGAGCTGCTCTTCGCTGCCACCGACTCCCTCGCCGCCGGCGACGGGGCGGGCGTGCTCAACGCGGTGGAGCGCCTCGCGCGCTCGGGCCGCGATCCGGGGCAGTTCGCGCGCGATCTGATCGCCCATCTGCGCCAGCTGCTCGTCGCCCGCGCCACCGGCGAGATCCCGGAGTCCTTCACCGTCACCGTCTCCCAGCCCGAGCGGCTCGCTGGGCAGGCGGAGGCGATCGGCGACGCGAGGCTGATGGGCGCGATCGACTCGCTCTCGACCGCCGTGGCAAACATGCGCGAAGGCGACGACCCGCGCCTCAGCCTGGAGGTGGCCCTGCTCAAGGTGGCCCAGCCGTCGCTCGACTCCTCGCGCGAGGCGCTGCTGCGGCGGATCGAGGCGCTGGAGCGCGGAGACGGGGGCGCTTCCGGCGGCGGTGGCGACGACTCGTCCGCGAGCCCTCCCGCGCCTGCGTTGGAGGAGTCCGCTCCCGAGCCCGCGCAGCCTGATCGAGCTGACGACCCGGGGGAGCCCCAGGCCGAAGGCGTCGCCGCCCGGGTCCAGGGTGCGGCCGAGGCCGCGGTGGCCGCGGTCGATGTCGAGCGGGTAACGCAGCTCTGGCCGGCCGTGGTCGAGCACGTCCGCGACACCGGCGCCGAGATGCTCTCCACCCTGTTCGAGGGGGCGAGGCCGCTGGACGTGGACGCCGAGCGCTCGCTGCTGCGGATCGGCTTTCCCTCCTCGGCAAAGTTCAACAAGCGCAAGGCCGAGGCGCAGGCGAACGTGGAGCGGATCGCCGAGTCCGTGAAGGCGGTGGTGGGCGAGCGCCTGCGGCCGGTCTATGAGCTGGTCGACGGCGAGCAGGAGCCGACGGACTCCAACGGCGAGACGACGCTGGCCGAGGAGGAGATCGTCGAGCTGATCAAGACCAAGTTCGACGCGCGCGAGCTGATCGCTGACGACGCTCCCGGCGAGGCCGCGGACGAGGCGGCCGGCTGATGCCCAAGGGACCCAACCTCAACCAGCTCATGCAGCAGGTGCAGCAGATGCAGGCCGAGATGGCCAAAGCCCAGGAGGAGCTCAAGGACGAGACCGTCGAGGCCAGCGCGGGCGGGGGGATGGTCAAGGTGACCATGGCCGGGGACATGAGCCTGCGCGAGATCAAGATCTCACCCGAGGCGATCGACCCCGATGATCCCGAGCTGCTGCAGGACATGGTCACCGCCGCGGTGAACGAGGCGATCCGCGCGGCACAGGAGCTCACCCAGAGCAAGCTCGGCGGGATCGCGGGGATGGGCGGCGGCCTGCCCGGCCTTGGCGGAGCGGGCGGGCTTCCCGGGATGGGCGGTTAGGCGCCGACCTCCGGGTCTACCCTGGCCCCATGTACGCGGGACCGATCAGCCGCCTGATCGCCGAGCTCTCCCGTCTGCCGGGGATCGGCCAGCGCACCGCGCAGCGGCTCGCCTTCCACATTCTCCGCGCCGACGACGACGAGGCGCTGGCGCTGTCGGAGTCGATCCGCGAGGTGAAGGAGAAGGTGGGGCTGTGCGAGGTGTGCTTCAACCTCTCCGAGGGGGCGCGCTGCCGGATCTGCGAGGACGAGCGCCGCGATCGCTCGGTGATCTGCGTGGTCGAGCAGCCCGCCGACGTGATCCCGATCGAGCGCACCGGTGAGTACCGAGGCGTCTACCACGTGCTCGGCGGGGCGCTCTCGCCGATCGACGGCATCGACGCCGAGGACCTGAAGATCGCCGAGCTCGAGCGCCGGGTCAACGGCGAGGTTTCCGAGATCGTGCTCGCCACCAATCCGACCACCACCGGCGAGGCGACCGCGCTGCACATCGCCGAGGCCCTCCGCGACCGGGTCACGGTCACCCGCCTGGCCAGCGGGCTTCCGGTGGGCGCCGACCTCGAGCACGCCGATGAGGTGACGCTCGGCAAGGCCTTGGCGGGCCGCCGCGCCTTGGGTTAGCTACAAGCGCCGGGTGGAGTCGTCGTACCCGCCGCGTTGGGGGTGCTCGTCCCTGTTGCCGCGGTCGCTGGTCTGGACCAGCTCATAGAGCAGCGAGATCGCCAGCCCCGCGCCGCCGGCGATCATCAGGATCAGCCCGACGGTCTGGATGTTGATCACGTCGGTCTCGACGTTGATCGCGTAGCGCAGGATCGCGCCGGCCGCGATCAGGAACATGGCCGTGGCGATGGTCATCGGGGCGTGAGCATAGTGGTACCCACCCGGCCGGCCGCAATCGGGGTCGCAGCCGGGCGTGGGTACCGGGCTAGTCGGTGATCGGCGGGGCGGAGGCCTCCTCGACCCCCTGCTCGGCGAGGCGCTCGCAGGTCGCGGTCACCTTCTCGGTATCCAGGTAGGCGTGGATGTAGGTGGCCTTCCCTCGCTGCAGCCGGATCCAGTGCGCCCCCTCGTTTGCATAGGGAACGCCGTCGCGCGGTTCGGCGCCGTCCACCCACTCGACTCCGACCCACATGTCCCAAGGCCAGCCCCGCACCGCGACGCGCTTGATCTCGAAGCGAAGCGCGGGAAACAGGGTGTAGAGCCGCTCGAACCAGCGCTCCATCGCGGCGCGCGAGTGGCGCTCGCCCCCCAGGGCGTTATCGCCCGGGAAGACGTGGTGGACGTCCGGGGCGATATCCCCGAGGGTCTCGCGCCATCGCCCGGCGCTCAGCTTCTCGAAGGTCGCCTTGGCCTTTCGCCTCGCGATCGTCTTGTACATCGCTCCTCCTCTCAGGGTCCTGCACCCGGCACGCTCCCCTCGGCGACCGTCTCGCTGAGGCCGATCCTCCAGTGCAGCCGACGCAGCGGCCGCGGCGCCCACCAGTTCCAGGCGCCCAGCAGCTCCATCAGCGAGGGCACCAAGAGCGCCCGGATGATACTGGCGTCGATCAGCACGGCCAGCGCGGTGCCGATCCCGTTCTGCTTGATGAAGATGATCTGCGAGGTGGCGAAGGCGCCGATCGCGATCGCGAACAGCAGAGCGGCCGCGGTCACGATCCGCCCGGTCCGCTCCAGCCCGATCGCGATGCACTCCGAGTCGCTGGCCCCGGCATCGCGCGCTTCCTTGATCCGTGAGAGGAGGAAGACGCCGTAGTCCGTGGCCAGCCCGAAGGCGATCGCGAACAGCAGGATCGGCATCGTCTGCTCCAGCGCTCCCTGACTGCGGTAGTCGAGCAGACCCTCCAGGCGGCCGTCCTGGAAGATGAAGACGAGGATGCCGAAGACTGCGCTGAGGTTGAGCGCGTTCATCAGCAGCTGCTTCACCGGCAGGACCACCGATCCGGTCATCAGGAAGAGGATGATCAGGGTCGCCACGATCACGATCGCCAGTGCCAGCGGGCCGTGCTCGATCAGGCTGTCCTGGAAGTCGAGGAAGCTCGCCGTGCCGCCTGTGACCAGCAGCTCGGTGCTCGGCGGCGCTTGCAGCTCGCGGATCCGCTCCACGGTGTCGCGGCTGGCCTGGTCGATGTAGGGGGCGCTCGAGATCGCCTGGAGCACCGCGTCCCCGTTGGGCAGCTGCCGCGGCGGGTTGACGGCGATCACTCCCTGCGTCGCCGAGAGCTGACGCTGGACGTGGGCCACGGCCGCCTCGTCCCCGCCCTCGAGCAGGACCTGGATCGGCGTGTCGCGGTTGGGCGCGAACTCCGCGCGCAGGACGTCGTCGACCTGGCGGGCGCTGCGCTCCTCGGGCAGGATCTGCGAGTCGGGGAAGGTGAACTTGATCTGCAGGAAGGGGATGCCCAGCGCTATCAGGAGCACGCTCGTCGTCACCGCGATCCGGCCCGGCTGCCGCATCACGAAGCGCGAGAGCCGGTACCAGAAGCCGTGTTCGGTCGGTCGCGCCTCACGCT
Organism: uncultured Conexibacteraceae bacterium; assembly: GCA_964480205.1. Taxonomy (GTDB): domain Bacteria; phylum Actinomycetota; class Thermoleophilia; order Solirubrobacterales; family 70-9; genus CAYZPZ01. The sequence continues at coordinate 3,301 of CAYZPZ010000090.1, read as the reverse complement.
CGGCGCGGCGCTGCAGGAACCTCGGCGCCAGCGAGTTGACCCGGTCGCCCAGCAGCGCCAACACGGCGGGCAGCACGGTGAGCGAGATCAGCGCGGCCAGCAGCGCCACCAGCGAGCCGCCGAGCCCCATCGAGTAGAGGAAGCGCTGCGGGAAGACAAGCAGCGAGGCCAAGGCCGCGGTCACGGTCAGCGCCGAGAACAGAACTGTGCGCCCGGCAGTCATCATCGTCCTGCGCATCGCCTCGAGGCCCGGTCCCGACTTGGCGATCTCCTCGCGGTAGCGCGAGACCACGAACAGGCTGTAGTCGATCGCCAGCCCCAGCCCGAGCCCCGTGGTGAGGTTGAGGGCGAAGATCGAGATCGAGCCGAACTCGCTGGCCATCCGCAGCAGGAAGAAGGTGCCGATGATCGCCAGGGCGCCGACCATCAGCGGCAGCGCCGAGGCGACCAGGCTGCGGAAGAAGAGGAACGCCAGCAGGAAGAGCAGGGGGAAGGCGAGGATCTCCGCCTTGCGCAGGTCCTCCTCGACCTGCTGGTTGACCTGCTCCTGGGCGAGGGCGTAGCCGCCGACCGAGACGCCGGGCTGCCCGGCCAGGTCCTCGCGGATGCGATCCGCGGCCTCTTGCTGGGCCTTGTCGCCGGTCGGATCGAGGGCGACCGCCAGGTAGGTCGCCGTTCCGTCCTGGGACAGGAAGTCGGGTGAGCGGGTCTGCAGATAGCCGTTCACCTCGCGGACCTCGGGGTCGGAGGCGACCTGCTGCGTCACCCTCTCGAGCTTCTGGCGGCCCGCGGCGCTCCTCACCGGAGCGTCCTCGACCAGCACGATCACGCTCGCGTCCCGGAAGCCCGCCTCCTCGAGTCGGTCGGCGGCGATCACGCTCTCGGTCTCGGGGTCGTCGGCGCCGTAGGGGTCGAGGCGCTCGGCGACCGAGCCGCCGAGGACGCCGGCCACGGCGAAGCTGACGATCGCGATCAGCACGACCAGCTTGCCGCGGCGCTGGGCCAGCGAGGCGAGTGCGGTGAACATCTACGTCCTCCTCTCGAGGTCGTCGGCGGCTCGCTCGAACCACTCCGCGATCCACTCGTTCAGCTCGATCCCGTAGCGGAGCACCGCGGTGGAGGGCTCGTCGATCTCGTAGGCGGGTCCCTCGCCCTCGCCGCGCTCGCGATCGCGCTGCTCGGCGATCCCGTGCAGGCGCTCGGCGATCTCGGCGCTGTGCGCGGCGCGCTCGCGCGCGATCTCCGCCGCCCGGCCGTCGTCGGCCGACCCGGCGAAGAACAGCTTCAGCAGTCCCTCGTCGCGCAGCTCGAATACCTCGGGCGGCCCCGCGAGCCAGCCCTCGACGGCCTGGCTGCCCTTGGCTGTGAGCCGGTGCACCGTGCGCTGGCGGGCGCCCTGGGAGGCATCGCTGCCCTCGATCAGTCCGGCGTTGGCGAGGCGCTTCAGCTCGGGATAGATCTGGCCGTAGCTCGCCGCCCAGAAGAAGCGGGTCGACTTGTCAACCAGCTGCTTGATCTCGTAGCCCGAGCGGGGCCGCACCGAGAGCATCCCCAGAATCACCTTGGCGGTGGCGCTGAGCTCCATGGCGCCAGATGTATCAGTCAGATATATAGCCGGGTGTGACCTCCGTCACAGAAGGCCGAGCCGGCGCTTCAGGTCCAGCACTCGCAGCACCGCTTGATCGAGGCGGTCGGGCGGGATCGAGCCTGCGCGGGCGGCCGCCAGGATCGTTTCGCGAGCCTGGACCGCCGCGTCCGGATCGCCGATCACGACCAGGTCCGCTCCCGCCGCCAGCGACTGCACGGCGGCGTCGGGCTCGCCGACGCCCGCGGCGATCGCCCCGGCGGTGAGGTCGTCGGTGATCGCGACCCCCTTGAACCCCAGCTGATCGCGCAGCAGCCCGCCCGCCACCAGCGGCGAGAGCGCGCCAGGCGTGACCGGGTCGTAGGCCGAGTAAAGGGCGAGCGAGAGCACCGTCGCCGGGGCCCCCGCCTCGAACGCGGCGCTGAACGGGGGGACGTCGCGCTGGCGCAGCGACGACGCATCGAGGCTCACCGTGGCCGGGCCGGCGTCCGGGTCGGAGGAGGCCCCGCCCAGGCCCGGGAAGTGCGAGACGGCGCAGGCCAGCCCGCTGCGCCGGCAGCCGCGCACCGCAGCGGCGGTCATCGCCGCCACCAGCTCGGGATCGTCCCCGTAGGCGCGATCGGCGATCGGGCTGTCCAGGGTGGCGACATCGGCCACCGGCGCAAGGTTGAGGTCGAAGCCGGCCCCGCGCAGCGCCTTGCCCGCCCGCTCGGCCGAGCGCTCGGCGAGCTCGGGGTCACCCAGGTCGCCGATCTCGACCTGGCGCAGGTCAGGCGGAAGGTCGGGATAAGCGCGGTAGCTCCCTCCCTCCTGCATGCCCACGATCAGCGCCGGAACCCTGTCGGGGCCGGCTCCGGCCTGCCGTAGCCGGGCGACCAAGCTCGCGCCCCCCGCCGCCCAGTCTCGGGCGTCGACCAGCACGCCTCCGAGCTGCGCGTCTCGCAGCTCGCGCTCCGTCGCGGCGGGATCATCGAAGCCCGACACGACCACGGCGTCAGCCTTCTGGCGGAGCCTCATCCCGGCGAGCGCCTGCCTCGCCTGCTTCGAGGCCTTCGCCTCGGGGGCATCGGCCGGGTCGCTGTCGGAGGAGCGCTGGATCAGTACGGAGGCGACGCCGGCGCCGAGCAGCAGGGCGAGGACCGCGATCGGGGCCGCCCGTCTGAGCCGCCGGTGCCAGCGCCAGGGCAGCGGCGAGACCGGCAGCATCGAGCGCAGCCGCCGCAGCATCTCTGACCCCCTCATCAGACGATCCTAGTCGCGGGCTGGGATCGTGGTCGCGGCACCCCGGGGGTCCTCGCCTATCCTGCGGCCGATGGCCGAGCCTGTATCGAGCGAGATCGTGGTGATGAAGTTCGGCGGCACCTCGGTGGCGGGAACCGAGGAGCTGAAGCGCGCCGCGAGGCGGATCGTCGCCGCACGCGAGCAGGGACACCCGGTGGTGGCGGTGCTTTCGGCGCGCGGCAAGACCACCGATCGGCTGCTCGAGGCCGCGCGGGAGATCTCGGCTCGGCCCGACCCCCGCGAGATGGACATGCTGCTCTCGATCGGCGAGCGCGAGTCGTGCGCCCTGTGCGCGATGGCGATCAACGACCTCGGCCACCGCGCGATCTCACTCACCGGCTCCCAGGCGGGGATCGTCACCGACTCCTCGCACACCAAGGCGCGGATCCTCGACGTCCGCGCCGATCGGATCCGCGAGGCGCTCCAGCAGGACTC